>JAJCZW010000152.1 GCA_029262155.1 Gemmatimonadota bacterium | reverse complement strand
GAGGGTCGGGGGCGTCGCGTGGGACTCCGCAATCCCAACCCTGTCGGCGACGTCGATATTCTCTTCCCCACGCGCGGGGATCGAGTTGCGCTCTCTTGGCTGGCGCACGCCCCTGATCGGCGAGACGACGGTTACTTCATGCTCGTCGTCTCCCCTCCCCCGCCCTCCAATGCGTCGGCCAAGGCCCGCGACCTTACCATCGTCGTGGACATCTCCGGATCGATGGCAGGAGAGAAGTTGGAGCAAGCCAAACAGGCGATGCATCAGGCCATCCGCACGCTCCGACCAATCGATCGGTTCCGTTTGATCTCGTTTTCCACCGGCATCCATGAGATGCGCGATGGCTGGAGCCCGGTGACGAGTGAGAGCCTTCGGGAGGCATCGGAGTTCATCGATCGGAGCGAGGCCCGAGGCGGCACCAATATCGCCGGAGCATTGGCCGCTGCGGCAGCACCCTCCGCCGTTCCCGGACGACACAGCGTTATGCTCTTTCTCACCGACGGATTGCCGTCCGTTGGTGAGCGAAGCCCTGAGGCCATCGCATCGCGTGTGGCAGGTCAGATTGGAAACGCACGCCTTTTTCCTTTCGGGATCGGACCCGACGTCAACACCTACCTTCTCGATCGCTTGGCGATTGATGGCCGCGGGGCGGTGGAGTATGTGGCGCCGGGGGAGGATGTCGAGCGGGCGGTCGGGCGCGTCGTGGAACGTACCAGTCGACCGACCCTGACGAACCTCCGGATCGTGGGCGCGCCGGGCGAGTTGCACGATCTCGCACCACAGACTCTCCCCGATCTGTTCGCCGGTGACGAGGTCGTCATCACCGGACGATACCGCGGTCGTGGGCGGGGCCGTCTCATACTCGCGGGGGATCGGAATGGCCGTCAGGTCGAGATGGCCCTCCCCGTGACGCTCCCGGCTCATCAGATGGGCAATGACTTCATTCCCTCGATATGGGCCTCCCGTCGCATCGGTGAACTCACAACCGAGATTCGGCTGGAGGGGGCCCGTCCGGACCTTATCGCTCGCATCAAAGTGTTGGGATTACGCTATGGTATCCTAACGCCCTACACCAGTTATCTGGTCCAGGAGCCGTCGGTAGTCGTCGGGGGCGATCGGCCGCGCCCACGTCCTCGCACCCCGCGTCCAGGCGATCAGGTGGGTGCCGAGGCAGTTCAGGAGGCACGGGAGAGTCAGCACCAACGGGCGGCCAAGAGTCTGGATCAATCTGAAGCGGTGGTGCAAGAGCAACTCCGCGATCTGGCCGCCAGGAGCGGGGGGCCGACCACGGAACACGACAGCCGTCTCGCTGGCCGACGGGTCTTGGTCCGGCGCGGTGTGGTATGGACGGACATCGCAGTACAGGATACGCTTGAGGAGTTCCGGATCGCTGCATTCAGTGAGGCGTACTTCGCTATCCTTCGGGCCCTGCCGGATCTCGGCCCATCCTTGCACGGCGACGAAGAGGTGCTCTTGGCCGGAAAACAGGTGAATCTGCGTATTGGAGCGAAGGGGCGTCAGACCCTGTCACCAGCCGAGATCGATCATCTTGTCGGGAGATTCCAGGGACCATGACCGCGCCCCTGGCCGATCTCTACGCCCAATACCGCGAACCGCTGATCCGGATGCTGTTCCGCCGGACAGGCGACCGCGAGCGGGCGGAGGATTTGACCCAAGAGGTGTTTGCCAGGGCGGCGGTGGCGCCGCCGCGGAACCCACGACCGTGGTTGTTTGCCGTGGCCCTGAACCTCGTCAGAGAAGAGGGGCGCAAGCACACCCGACAGACCCGCAGACTCGAACTCTATCGAGCGGAGGTCGACCAACCGGGCCCAACGCCCGACCAGCTGATGGAACGTGACGAACGGATCGCCCAGGTGCGCGCAGCCTTGGACCAACTCAGCGAACGCGATCGGAATGCGCTGCTTCTGAAGGCCGAAGGGTTTAGCTACGATGAGATTGCGACCACCCTCGGGTTGGCCAAGGGAGCAATCGGAACAACATTGTCGCGGGCTCGACGTCGACTGGTTGAGTCCTACCGTGAGAAGGAGGAACATCGCCATGCCGCATCTTGAGGAAGGGATTCTGCATGCGTTAGTCGATGGGGAGATCGATTCGAGCGAACTCGCTCCCTTGGACCAACACCTGCAACAATGCGAACACTGCCGTCAGCGACTGGAAGAGGCACGCATCCTTTCCACGGGCGCGTTGGATCTGGTCGAACTCCTGGACCCTCCCCCAGTGAGCCCTCCCGCGGATGTGGGGGCTCCTCGGGCAAGGAAACAACGGTGGCGGACCCTGGCTTGGGCCGCGAGTGTGGTTTTGGCTGCGGGGATCGGGTATACGGTTCGGGATCAGATTCTCGCGCCGACCTCCTCGGGGGAACAGGCGACTGTACGCGCGCGTGCGGAGGGCAGCTATGAAGACAATCGTACGTCTGTCCTCGACACGCTGGTGTCCCAAGCGCCGGAATCACAGCCGACCGCGCCAGCGCCCTCCCCCCCCCGCCTCCTGGAGGGCGTCCGCGACAAGATCACGACATCACCACCGCAGGATCGGTTGGAGGCGTCCGGCCGTCAAGCCAAGGAGGAGGAGCAGCCTCTTGAGCGTCGGGCAGCATCGCCGCCGGCACCCGCCCGCCAAGCCCGGCGGGATACCGCGGCAACCCCCGATGATGGACTTGTGGCCAAGAATCTTCCCAACGTCACGCTCCGAGACGAAGGGTTCCGCGGTGCCCAGGAGTTCGATGCCCGTCGGCTTAATCGTGCTGTGGAACCCGAGACGCAATCGAACGACATCAGCCTCGATGACGCCGCGACTTGGTCGGGTGGCCAGCTGCGCGTGATAGGTGGTCTCATCCCGGCATCGATCAATCGCCTCGCCGACACCGTCCGCCTGACGTACCGCTGGGAGGGCCGACGTATTCGATTGATCCAGGTCCGGCGCGGAGATACCCTCGACCTGCGGTTCGAAGTACCAGAGGATTTTCCAGCAGAGTCGCTCGCAATCCTTCGCACTCGGCTCACCCGACCCTGACGTGAGCACGAGGGTGTCTTCTACATGTTCTCGATCAGAGCATCGGCGAAGCCACTGCATGGGAGCAGGGTCGCGCCGGTCATCAGCCGTTCGAGATCGTAGGTCACTCGTTTTTGGTCGATGGTCTTTTCAAGTGCCCCGATGATCCGATCGGCGGCCTCAGCCCACCCGAGGTAACGGAGCATCATCTCCCCGCTCAAGATGAGCGACCCGGGATTGACCTTGTCCATGCCAGCATACTTGGGCGCCGTGCCATGCGTCGCTTCGAAGATGGCCTGCCCTGTCACGTAATTGATGTTGGCGCCGGGCGCGATCCCGATGCCACCCACCTGAGCGGCCAGGGCGTCGGAGATGTAATCCCCGTTGAGGTTGAGGGTGGCGATGACGTCGTATTCCGCTGGTCGTGTGAGGATCTGCTGGAGGAAAGCATCGGCGATCACATCCTTGA
>JAJCZW010000151.1 GCA_029262155.1 Gemmatimonadota bacterium | reverse complement strand
CCACCGCGGCTTGTAATCGCCCCGCTCGCTCACCTCCCCGAAACCACACCGTCGACCAGAGGGAGACTCCAGCAACCGGGTCCGACTCCGCGGGGACCATGGCCAGCGCGGCATGATTCGTCTCAAGCACTGCACCCACGGTGTCCAACAGCCATTCATACTGGAAGGCGCTATCGAACGTTGCTCGAAAACGGCGTTCACTCTCTGCCATAAGGGTTCTATTCGCCTCGGCCTTCGCCCGATGTTCATCGGAAACCGCTGCGAACCAGAGTGCTACGCCAAGCAACAACGCGCTCAGCAATCCCCCCGAGAGGACCAGCAGGGGAAGGCGCGATCGGAGGGCGGCGAGTTGGGTAGGGGATGGAGTCTGCACGAGGGTCCACGCGAGTGCCGGTGCCCCAACGGGGACAGCTGCCTGGGGAGGCTCTAACGAAAAGTCGTTGGTTTCTTGGGCATCAAGGATTTGCACCCGGTAGTCCCCGGGCAAGTCATCCACCAATGTCTCAAGGAGCGTATCTGCCCGGAAGGTCCCGACGATGTATCCATCACACTGCGTTAGGTAGCAAAGCGGCACCACAATGCCAGATTCCGCCCCTGTTTCGGAAAGCCGCCGGGTCACCCATGGTCCTAAGGCTCCGGCACGCTGCCGAGCGGCATGAGCGATGCGCATTGAATCGAGTACTGCATTGGTTCCCGTCCATGCACTGCGGGGCTCTGCGAACCGGACCGTCCACCGGCTGTCGATCCATGCGAGTCCCAGGAGTCCTGAGACGTCACGGATCGTCGCATCCGCTTCAACAATCCACTCGGTTTCGGTCATCCCAGCTCGGTTGATCCACTGCTCTCCAAGGCGTTCGGTGGCCTGGATGATTGCCTCATATCGATTGGTGAAGCGAGCCGCCGTTTGCTCCGCGTCTGAAACCACCTGCTGGCGAACGTACGTTCGATCACGAATCATGAGGAGGGTTGATAGGCCAATCATCACCAGCGCCATCCCTCCACCCGCCACAAGCGCCCCCCATCGACGGCTACCCACTGCAACGTCTCAACCGTCGTAACACGGCGCGTTTTAGCTTCTTGATGATGAATAGCTGCTGGGAGCGGGTTCGGCAGGTCCTTCCAACCGGAATACCATCGAGAACGGTGCCCATGATGATCAAATGTATACCTGTAAACGTCGCTGTGAGGTTTCCAACGAGCAGTCGCGGCGCTTTTCAATGGGAAACGACCCCACACAGCCTGGTGCCGTGCAGGGTCGGAGAGAGCGGGCGACCGGACTCGAACCGGCGACGTCCAGCTTGGGAAGCTGGCATTCTACCACTGAATTACGCCCGCAATCGACGGGGGAAAATCGCCAGATCCCGCAGATGCGTCAACCGTTGACTCCTCGTCTTCAATGGGCCCATGGTCTGTGACCCATCGGTTTCCTACTTGCGATGGTACCGCCACCCGGCGACACCGGCCTTCTTCGTTTCAGCCTGGAATGCTTCGATGGCGCCTGGCTCAACCTTCGGGATGGTGACTTCTTTGGTGTCGAGCACGGCCCCGTTGGCATCGAGAAACTCTAGGACAAGGGTGATCGGTGGAACCTCGATTGAGGCACCACTGGCATCCATTGGTGTCCGACCAACAAGGTTCGCGGTCAGGTGGGAAGACGAAGCACCAATTTGGAACCCCGTCACTTCAAAGGTCCAAGGCAGACCTACAATCTTCTCCGCCGTGGCGAAGAGGGCCTCATTCTGCTTGAGACTTCGCTGCGACTGGCCGAGAAGCTGGAGAGCATCGACGTTCATCGGATCAATGGTGAGGAGTTGATTCGCTACGGTCCCGAGTTTCTCCCACTCCTCCATAGCAAGATAAGTGTTGGCGAGGTTGTAGTTCCCGTCCCGGCTAAACGGAACACGTGCGACGATAGACTCGAATGCTCCGGCAGCCTCGGCAAACTTCTGGGCTCGAAAATAGCCTACCCCAACCGCCATCAAATCAGCAGTGTCAAGCGAATCGGTGTGCATGGCCGACAAGGCCGAAACGATGCGGGCTTCCATCGCGTCGGCACTATCGACCATGCCGGCGGATCGAAATGCCTGTCCCAACGAGCGCTGGGCATCCATGTCGTCAGGGTTCCACCCGAGATACTGTCTCAAGGTTGCGATGGATTCAGGATAACGCTCTAACCGTTGATACATCACAGCCAGGTTTAATGTCGCTGCGTCGCGATCAGCGGTGTATGCCGTATCGCGACCCGCAACCTCGGCGGCTTCGGCGAAATAGATGGCGGCCGAATCGGAGGTTCCGTTATTGGCAAAGATCACACCCATGTTGGTAAACACATGGGGAAGATCGCGAAACAACTTCGTGGCTAGGCGGAACATGACGAGGGCACTGTCAGGATTCCCTGCCTTCACGAAAGTGAGGCCAGCGTTCGCCAGTACTGCCCACCCATTCTGGCGGTGTTGGGTAACGTCCAACTCACAACTCGGGGCCATTGCCAACGTACGAGTGAAGGCCGAATCGGTACCGGCCACATCACCGAAATAGAGGTAGGCGCGCGCCAAGTAGTACCAGTGTGCCGGGTTGTTCGGGTCCTCGGTCACTGCAGTCGTCAACTGCGCGTATGCTTCAGAGAACTGTTCCTGCCGCTTGGTCGTGTCCTTTTCCTCGATGGCTTTTCGCAATGCCTTCTGCCCTCGATCGAACGGCTTGCCACCCCCCTTTAAAGAACAAAGAGGAACTTGGAACTTTGGGGCTTGCGCATCGGCTAATCGGTGACTGCCCATCTGCTGTGCGGCCGCTGGAAGTGCGGTGATGGTGAGCAGTGTCGCGATCAATCCCGTCCTGATCATTCCGACTCCTTGTGATGAGGCGCTGCCGGTTCTGTCCACAACTCACGTGTCGAACGTGCGTGGGCGCGGACGGCGTCTGCTATGTCAATCGCTGGCCGCCCCGACTCCCTCGCGGCGGCAGCGACATCGTCAAATTCCGGCTTTATCCGCGGTCCATCCGGGGTCCCTCGCACCTTTACGCGGATGCAGTCGTCTCCCTGCGGCACCGCAACTGTGTGCCTAGGAAGGGTGACTCGTGTCGCGACCCAGGATCGCACACCGGCCGTCGTACTATGACGGAAGAACGCCTCGGTGACATCGGCGGCACGAGAAGCCGTCGTAACCGCCTCCACCCGGAATCCAATCCGTCCCTTCTTCATCTGGGTGGTCCAGATCTGGACATCAATCGCCCCGGCTGCCGTGAGGCCCTCGCGTAGCGGCTCAAGATACTCAGGTGCCAAGTCGTCCACATCCGTCACAATCATCACTACCTCAGCGGGCTCCTCAGCAGGTTCGGCAATAAGCAACCTGAGGGCGTTCGGATAGGTCAATGGATTTCGCCCACCAGCTCCCCAACCCTGCCGTACCATTCGCCACCGTACTGGAATCGACCTCGATACGAGGGAGCGAAGCAGGGCCGCTCCGGTTGGTGTGGTAGCCTCCCCGGTCACCGGGCCATCAGGACCAATGGTAAGGCCTTCCAGCAAGAGTGACGTCGCTGGCGCAGGGACGGGCAAGACACCATGGGCTGCGGAAATCCACCCTGCCCCGAGGGTCACTGGTCTCGTGGCGACCTCGCGGATGCCCAACTGTTCAAATCCCTCGATGCTCCCAACGACATCCACAAGGGCGTCGAGCGCGCCTACCTCGTGCAAAGAGACGTTTTCCGGGGCAACACCATGCACCTTGCCTTCGGCCTCGCCAAGGAGCTCAAACGCGTGCGTCGCAGTTTTCCGAACCCACTCCGACAAGGGTGCTCGATCGACGATGGCGAGCAGCTCCCCGAGGTGCCGATGTGGTCCATGATGATGCTGGGATGATGCTCTGAGGTCGGCATGCGCCTCTCCAGGAGACTCCACGCCACCTGGTGTTCGGACGTGGACCTTCGTGCTTCGAATACTGCAACGAAGCACCGATTCTATCTCAATGGTCACCTCAGGAATCCCGAGACGGGACGGAAGCGTGCGGAGCCACTGCTCCGACGCTCCTGAATCAATCAGCGCACCGAGCAGCATGTCGCCGCTGATTCCCGCGGCTGGGTCCAGGATAGCAA
This sequence comes from Gemmatimonadota bacterium, assembly GCA_029262155.1. Lineage (GTDB taxonomy): Bacteria > Gemmatimonadota > Gemmatimonadetes > Gemmatimonadales > GWC2-71-9 > OFTM291. Next base: position 36,719 of record JAJCZW010000151.1, on the reverse strand, counting down.
AACGACTATCAGACATAGACTTAGTAATATCGTCAGTTTACTCCCACTAGGCAATTCCCCCGAAAGGCGCTTTCAGACTAGGCCGGACCGAGTGCAAAGTCATGAGTAGCGCAGTCAGGACCGCGATCGCTCCAAACTGGTGGAGCACACCGAGCGCCACAGGGTGACGAGGGATTCCCAGAATTGTTGCCACCCCCAACCCAAACTGAATTATGACGACCAAGAGTAGCGTGCTCGCCCGGCGAATGATCGGAGGACCGTCGCTTCGTAGTTGGATGACCAAGGCAATCGCGAGGAGGAGAACGACGATCGCAAGCGAACGGTGGATGAATTGGACCGTCGTTGGGTTCTCGGTGATGTTCATCCAGATAGGATCGAGGGTGCTCAGGCCAGGTGGAATCCAGGTGGGTCCCATCGTCGGCCAGGTGTTATAGATGAAACCGGCCCGGAGTCCGGCGGTGAATGCACCAAATATGATCTGGATCCCGATCACGAGCGTCAAGACCCAAGAAAGCCAGGGATGCCCAGTGGGAGGAGCCGTCGTTTCCGGATCGGTGAGGTCAAGAATCGTCCACACGATGACAGCAAACGTGAACAAGGCAGTGGTCAGATGCGCTGCGAGCCGATAGTGACTTACAGTCGGTCGGTCAATCAACCCACTCGCCACCATCGCCCACCCCAGTGCACCTTGGAATACTCCAAGGCCGAGAATGAACAAGAGACGCCGGAAAAGCCGAGGCCCAAGCCGTACGGTAAAGAGAAACCAGAGGAATGGAAGGAGAAAGACTATCCCGATCAGACGTCCAAGCAGACGGTGGAGGTATTCCCACCAAAAGATCTGCTTGAACTCGATCAGGGTGAACTGCGGAGCGACGAGTTGTCCCTGGGGGGTCGCGAGGTACTTGGCAAAGAGGTCCTGCCAAGACGCCTGATTCAGCGGCGGAACAATCCCTACCACCAAATTCCATTCCGTGATGGAAAGACCCGATCCCGTCAATCGTGTGATTCCGCCGACCACGACCATAGCGGCAACGAGTATGGCTCCCGTCCAGAGCCATGCCCGGACCCCACGATAGCCCGAGGGAGTCGTCACGCCGCTGGAATCTCCGCCATGTCTCGGTACAACCAACCCGCTCCGGTGTTGAACACAAGAATCCGACTGTCGGGATCCAGTGTTCCATCCTTCACCAGTGAGACGGCGGCGGCCAACGCGGCGCCGCCCTCCGGGGCACAATCAATGCCCTCTGCTTGGGTGATTTGTTCTGACGCTGCCGTTAACGCCTCGTCGGTAACCGCAACCCCTGCGCCGCCACTCTCGCGGAGAATCGTGAGCATCATCTTGTCTCCGATGGGCCCAGGAACACGGAGTCCACTGGCTACGGTCCACGGGTCTTCCCACGGCGTTGCCGTCTCCGTACCGGCGTCGAAAGCGCGTACGATCGGCGCGCACCCAGTTGCCTGCACAGAATACATCTTCGGGAATGGGGGCTTGACCCACCCTGCCCCGGCAAGCTCCTGGAATGCCTTCCACATTCCGATCAAGCCGGTTCCTCCGCCGGTAGGGTAGAAGATCGCGTCGGGCAGCGCCCATCCGAATTGGGCGGCCAACTCAAGGCCCATCGTCTTCTTCCCCTCAATACGATACGGTTCTTTCAGGGTGGAGAGATCGACCGCCCCCGTCGCTTCAGCGTGCTCTCGGGCCGCCCGTCCACAATCGCCGATATGACCGTCCAGCAGGACAAGATCACCTCCAAACGCTCGGATCTGGGCTTGGATCACTGCGGGCGTGGTGCGCGGTGCATAGACCCTCGCGGTGCATCCGGCGCGACTGGCGTAGGCTGAGGCGGCGACGCCCGCGTTGCCTGCGGTGGGGAGTACAAATGCGCCGGCACCGGCGAGTGAGGCCCGTGTCACCGCGGCCGAGAGTCCGCGGCACTTGAAGGATCCCGTTGGATTGGTCCCCTCGTCTTTGACGAAGAGGTTTGGGATCCCGGCTGCCTCCGCAAATCGTGGAACTCGAAGCAGTGGGGTGCCTCCCTCCCCCAGTGACACCGGCTCCTCGTCCTGGTGGAGGGGAAGAAACGACCGAAAGTCCCACATATCAGTTGGGCTTTCCATCGTATCCCGGGAGGGATGGGACCTCGACCGGTAACGCACGAGCCAAGGACGCCCGCAGGAGCAAAGCGTCGGAATACCACCGGCGTCCTGCTCTGTCTTGCAGTCCGAACACTCCAAATACCAATCGTAATCAGGTGTCATGTGGGGGCTCTTTGAGGAATTGTGAGATGCGCTCCGCCAGGATCTGGGAGAATCCGGGTAGGGCTGTTATTTCGCCGGCCGAGGCAGATCGCACTCCAGCCAAGCTGCCAAACTGCATGAGAAGAGCACGACGACGGGTAGGCCCAACGCCGGGGATCGTGAGCAATTCGGAGGTCAGGGTTCGTTGGGCTCGGCGTTTCCGGTTATAGGTCACACCAAATCGGTGGGCCTCATCGCGAAGCCTTTGAAGGAGTCGCAAACTAGCACTCCGACGGGGCAATCGTAACGGTTCTGATCGCCCTGGCATTACGATCTCTTCATCACGCTTGGCCAACCCAATCAACGGCAGTTCAATCAGGTCGACGGACTGGAGTGCAGCACGTGCCGCGCTCACCTGTCCCTTTCCCCCATCGATGACAAGGAGATCCGGAACCGGCTTGTCTTCTGCAATTCTCCGGGAAAGATATCGCTCTACGACCTCGCGGATTGCGGCAAAATCATCCTGTTGTGCCGAGCCCTTGATCCGAAACTTGCGATACTCACTCTTCTTCGGCCGCCCGGCCTCAAAGAGCACCAGGGCACCAACCGTATCGCGACCTTGGCTGGTTGAGATGTCGACACATGCTATGCGCCTGGGGACAACCGTGAGTCCGAGATCCCGCCCAAGAGCATACACCGGGTCATCCGCTCGGGCGGTGGTATCCAGCGCCTCGATCCGGAAACTTTCCATCAGGTGTCGCGCATTCTGCTCGGCCAACTGCAACCAGCGATATGCGGTTCCCCGCTGAGGCAGATGCACGACGCTCCCGGCGAGAAGCGTTTCCAGCGAAGCGAGGTCCTGAGGAGGAAAGGGCAAGATCATCTTCCGCGCTCGATCAGACGCCGGAAGGACATGCCGAACAAGAAATACGGCGAGGGCAGTTTCGTTATCCTCGACGCCGAGGTTTTCCAGAAACCGGTGTTCGCGAACGGTGACCCTTCCACCACGCACCCGCAGCAGTACGCCAACCGCGTCGTCATCGTCGCGGGCATACCCGATCACATCGGCATCGCCCTTTCCCACCGCATCGACCGTGCTCGGGATTTCAACCTGTTCCAGCCAACGGAGCGTCTCCCGCATGTCCCGCGCCGCTTCGTACTCTTCGCGGTCACTGGCGGCAAGCATGAGATCACGAATCCGCGTCCGCACATCGACCGTATGCCCTTCTAGGAATCGGATGACGTCATCGATCATCGCTCGATATGTGGCCACATCCTGCGATCCTACGCATGGAGCCTTACAGCGGCCTATATGGAAATCGAGGCAAGGCCGTTCCCGTCGTTCGCGTGGAAGATCGTCGGCACAGCTCCGAACCGTGAAGATGCGCCGAACAACTGCCAAGGCCGTGCGCATATCACTGACGTCGGTAAACGGACCAAAGTACCGAGCTCCACGAATACCGCGATCTCGGGTCACCAGAACTCGCGGGAACGGCTCATCGATCGTTACGACGATGGATGGGTAGCTCTTGTCGTCCCGCAACCGCACGTTGAAGCGGGGTTGATACTCCTTGATGAGCGTGTTTTCAAGCAGGAGAGAGGCCGGTTCAGTCGGGACGACGATGGTCTCCAGATCCCGCATCACCTTCAGGAGGAGTTGCTGTTTGAGGTTCTGTTTGGCCTCGGGGTTCAAGTAACTCCGTACTCGTTGGCGCAGCTGCTTCGCTTTGCCGACATAGAGCACTGTTCCACTGGCATCCTTCCAGAGATATACCCCTGGACTCTCAGGGAGGGCGTCAACCTTTCGTCTGAGGGTAGAGTGATCCTGCGGATTGCTCACCTCACCCCCATCACCGACCGAGCCCTGAGCGTATGCGACCTACCATCGCACGGGCTGTTGGGTGTCCTCCTAGCGTTGTAGCCCCTCCATAGATCACCACGACAATACCAACCACGATTCCTCCAGCAACGACGGGACCGCTCGGGGCAATGAGGAAGACGCTCATGCGCGCGACTCCCACGGCGATGACCGCCGTGATAAGCAGTGCAAGTTGAGTTGTGAGTCTCCAGCGGATGCCATACGATTGTTTTCGTAGCTCACGCGAGAGGAGGAAAAACTCCGTCCATGCAGCCACGGCGCCGGCACCCATGAGGAATGGAGCTCCCCAGACGGGAGGCATCCCAAGCCACCCTGGAAGGAATAGTGCTGCCACAGTTCCCACGGCCGTGCCAATGCTGACGCGCACCACGGCAAACCGTAACGGGGTACGCGTATCCCCCACAGCATAGAATGCCGTACTCCAAAGACGCCCAGCCGCCGAGGGGAGCAGGCCGATGGAGGCGCCGAATAGGATTCTCCCAACGTACGCTGCATCGGCAGCACCAAACGCTCCGGTCTGAAAGAGCGCAGCCGCAAGTACCCCACCCAACCCTATCAGAGCGACCATGGATGGAATGATGAAATAGGTTAGTCGTTCCCATCCATCAGCCAAGCGACTCTGGAGGGCTACGCGTCGTTGATCCACCGACCCCACCACGGTGGTGGCAGAAAGCGCCGGGAGTTCTGACGCTGCGATCGCGATTCCAAAGAGGCTCACAGGAAGGATGTACAACGTTTGTGCATTCGTAATGGCTATCACAGCCCCGATTGGAAGCAGGGTCGCGATCACCGTGTCGACGTAGGCGCTAATCTGGATGACGCCCCGACTCATCAACGCAGGTATGAAGTTCCGAATCACCAGGCCGAGCGATGAGTCACGCCGGGCAAAGCGGAAATGGAGGCGGCCTGTTACGCTCCGTACCGCTGGCCACTGGACCGCAATCTGGAGCACACTTCCGATGACGGCACCCCACGCAGCGCTCATCGCCGCAGTACTGGCATTCTCTCCATGGCAACAAAGCAGGGCGACAATGATTGCCGCATTCCATGCGACGGGTGCCACATAGCTCCGGAAGAACCTGCCATGGGAGTTCAGGATTCCCAGGCACCACGCAGCCATGACCAGCAGACCAGTTCCCGGAAAAAGGATACGCACTAGAGTGATCGCCAGGGCCCGTCGTTCGCCGGAGAAGCCAGGAGCAATCACACTGAGAAGCCACGGTGCGATGGCCATCCCACCCACGACCAAGACGCTGGTGACAAGGGCGAGGAGGGCGGCTACACCTCCCGCAAGACGACGTGCACCCTCCTCATCGCCTGTAGCAAGGAGTTTGGCGTAGGCCGGGATAAATGAGGCCGACAGGGCCCCTTCCCCGAACAGGTTTTGGAGCACGTTGGGGATGCGGAATGCCGCCGCGAACGCATCCCCTTCGCCCGAAAGACCGAGGTAGTGGGCGAACACTCGCTGGCGGATGAGTCCTGCGACCCGGCTGAGAAAGACCCCGCTACCGACGAGGACCGCAGCTCCCCCTCCTCGAGAGGACGTCTCAGGGCCGGTGTGGAGGGTTGGGGTTCGAGGGGGGAGGAGGCAGGGATGATCGCTGGCCTCCATCCTCGAACAACCTTTGGAGGAACTGGTTTTCCTCTCGGAGGTTCTGCACGGTCGCGGTCAGGTCGTCGACCTCTCCTTCTAGGAGATCAACCTTCTTGGCCAACTCTTCCAATCCTGGCGGCAATTCCGTGACCGGACCTTCCAGTCGGCGAGCCAGGGCTCGACCGATTGGTGAATCGACCACAATTCCCATGATAGGGATCATGAGCGCGACGAGGAGGATGATCCAAAGAAAGGTAAAGGTCATGTCCGGGAGTCTATGAGCCTTCCGAATTCGGAGCAAGCCTCTCCCGATACCATGCCTCGATGACCTGCAGGAGCTGGTCGAGCAATGGGAACCCAAATTGGCTCAAAAATGGAGGCACCGTCAGGACACGCTCCTGGGGGACTCCGTTGGGCAGAACGGCGTTTCGGGCTCGCCCAATCTGGGCGAGTTCGATCGCTTCGCGCTTTTTCTGATGGCTGATCAGTTTCTTCTCGGTGTTATCTGCACCCTTGATCACATGGTGGAGGGCCGCGGCGACAGGGCGCTCTAGGGTTGGATCAGTCTCTTTCGCCACTTCGGCAACAATCCCGTACTCCCGTATGGCAGCTTCACGCACGCGCTGGAGCGCCGCGAGTGCCGTATCCGGGAGATGCTCCCGAGCCACTCGGGCTTCTAGCTGTGGACCGAGTGATACCAGATCATCCAGGCTCACGTTGAACTTCTCCAAGACTCGCGTGACGCGCGGTTCGACCAGTATGCCACTCCACCGGGGAATCGGGACCTGTTGGTAGATGTCGAGAGTCTCATAGACTGGGGTGCTCAGGGGGAGGTAGCGTCGTTCGCCGGGCCCGGCTATATAGGCGACTGTTGGAAGTATTGCGCTCTCGACGACCGGCCGCAGCAGGACATTGGGAGAGAGCCGCGTGGGATCTGTCGCCCCAATGTTACGCAGCATGTCCAGCGTGAACCTCTCCTCGCTCCGTCGCGTCTGAAACCCGCCATCCGTTCGGATCAATCGATCGCGCCCCAACTTCCCTTCCACAAACACCAGTGCGGCCCCATCACCCAGCGACATCGGAAGGGAGGAGCCCTTCTCCTCATGCTGTGTCCGAAGGGCCCTCAAGCGCTCGTCGATCACATCGGCATGCTCTAACGCTGCGAGCATCGTGTCGGCCATTACCTGCTTAACGGCGGCCCGACTTGGATCGAAGCAGACGATCCCGAGTGGAGCGAGAAGGGCAGCCAAGGCGGTCCCAAAGGCAGCGGAGATCGACGCCTCGGGGCGGTAGGCGGCGGCCAACCACTCCTGGACGTCATGATGAAACCCTGACGACCGCCAAGAAGCTTCATACTCGTCCAGCAGGGCACCCACTTCCGGCCCAAGCGTCTCACGAAACATCGAGATCATCGGAGCCGATGGAAATCGCTCACGGAGTTGCCGGGTGATCGGATCACCCGCGGCGTTGAGCCAATGGACGGTGGCCGCCTCTTTGAAATCGTGATCATCGGCCGCGATCCAAAAGAGCGGTACGACCGGCCGCTGCCATCGTTGCGCGAGGGTTCGCGCCAGACCAGCTGCCGACAATGCCTTGTAGAGTGTATACAGCGGTCCGGTAAACAGCCCGGGCTGTTGACCCGTCGTGACCAGCACCACATCAGGGTCTAAAAGAGCGTCAGTGAGATGGGGAGTGGTCGGCACATCCAGCACCCCGGTGAGCAGGTCCGGATTGAAACCACCGGGACGTTCCGGCGGCACGCGGGCCTCCCCGTCGATAGGCAGCGTGGTGATATTCAGCATGATGTCCGTTCGGCCAGGAGTAGGGAACGCGGCGATGCTCGGTCGGGGGCGCTACCCAGGTAATCACCAAAGTGGTGACGGACGACGGCCCCCGCCTCTGTGATCATTGTTTCGAGGTCTGGTACGGTGAAGAGCCGCACCCGTTCCATGAATTGATTCCCGTTGGCCAAGCGAAAGGTCTTTATGACATGGGCCTCGCCCGGGCCAAGTGATCGCTGGATCCGAACGTCTTCCCCGTTCATGGATGTCGTCTCATCTTCAACCAGTCCCTCCTTCACCGCGGCCGGATTGAGGTAGTCCAACACGAACCACCCGCCGGGCCGCACCGTGTGTATCATCTCCCGCAACGCGACGACGTGTTCACCATCGTTTTGGAAATATCCGAAACTGGTGAAGAGGTTCACAGTAAGGTCGAACGCGCCGGCTCGGAGTGGCAGCAGGCGCATATCGGCCTGAACGAGTGGCCCGTTCGAAACCTGTTGGGCCCTTCGGAGAAGCGTCATGGAGAGATCGACACCAACCGGCGGCCGCTCTCCCGGATGCGCAAGCACTTCCGCGTGCCGGCCGGGGCCACACCCCACGTCGAGGACCCGCCACGTGCGCTCCCATGGCAAAACCCGTCTCAGGAGGGAGATGAGCTGTTGGGCATCCTCACTATCCCGATGTGCATAAAGCGCTAGATACTCCTCCCCGAACCACTCTGTATACCATTCGGTCATGCTACCGTCCCTTATGGTATGGTTCGTGGTGGAGCACGGTGCAGGCGCGGTATAATTGCTCAAGGACGATCACGCGTGCCAGTTCATGAGGGAGAGTGAGCCGACCCAGGCTCCAGCGGTGGTCGGCACGTGCCAGGAGGTTCTCGTCGAGTCCGGTGGATCCGCCGAGAAGGAGGGCCACCGGCCGTCCACCCAGCATCCAACGATCCAGCCGGGTTGCTAATCCGACAGACTCCCACTGGGTTCCTGACCGGGCGAGGGCGACGATCAGGCCGTGAGGTGGTATTTTCGCCGCGACGTGCTTTGCCTCCTCTCGCCGCTGTACCTCGGGCGAGCCGGCCCGGCTCGCCTCACGTACCTCTACTTCATCAAACGAGATATAGCGCTGGAGGCGATCTCGATAGATCGTACTGACGGCGCGGTAGACCGGCCGCAAGCGGCCCACCGCCACCACCCTCAATCGCATTAGGCGTACATTCCTCGGAGTCGGTGCACGGCGGCTACCCGCTCAATGGCAAGCATGTAGCTTGCGATGCGGAGACTGACGCCATGCTGCTCCGCCATGGTGCACACCTCGTGAAAGGACCGCTCCATGATTTTCTCTAAGCGCTCATTGACCGTGTCCTCGTCCCAGAAATATCCACCCCGATCCTGTACCCATTCGAAGTAGCTCACGGTAACGCCACCCGCATTGGCAAGAATGTCGGGAATAACGAACACTCCCTTCGCATCCAAGATCTTGTCTGCGCGGGCCGACGTCGGGCCGTTGGCTCCCTCACAGATCACGCGGGCCTTGATTCGCTCAGCATTCTTCATCGTGATCACGTGCTCCAGGGCCGCCGGAACGAGGACATCGCACTCAAGCTCCATGAGGTCTTCATTGGAGATGGAATCGGCGTTGGGATATCCCTCTAGGACGCGGTGTTCTTTGAGCCACGCCATGACTCCCGTCACGTCGAGCCCCTTCTCATTAATAATCCCCCCAGTGTGGTCGCTGACTGCGTGGATCGACATTCCTTGCTCGTGCATCATCTGGGCGGCGATGGATCCCACATTGCCAAACCCTTGCACCACGGCACGGGCCCCCTGGAGGGGGATGCCGAGCCGAGACAACGCGGCCCGGGTCACAATCATACAGCCCCTCCCGGTCGCCTCACGGCGTCCGAGCGATCCTCCCATCGTGATTGGTTTCCCGGTGACAACCGCGTTGACCGTATGGCGTTTGTGCATGGAGTACGTATCCATAATCCACGCCATGATCCGCTCATTCGTGTTGACGTCCGGCGCGGGAACATCTGAGTCGGGGCCCAGCTTGTCAATGATGCCTGACGTGTACCGTCGGGTCAGCCGCTCCAGTTCTCCTACCGACATCGTGCTGGGATCACAGACCACCCCTCCTTTGGCACCACCAAATGGAATGTTGACCACGGCACACTTCCACGTCATCCACGCGGCAAGGGCTGTTACCTCGTCGAGAGTGACATCTGGGCGGAAGCGGATGCCGCCCTTGCCCGGCCCACGTGAGGAGTTGTAGATCACCCGGTAGCCGGTGTACACCTCCGTCTCTCCCGAATCCAACAGCACCGGAACCGAGACGATGACCTGATGCTCGGGATTCCGCAGTACCTTGTAGAGACCGGGATCGAGATGAAGGCGCTCTGCCGCGTAATCGAACCGCGACATGAGGGCCTCCAGCGGGTGCTCTTCGTGGGCGAACCGCAGATCGCGATCTGGTCGAATGATAGGCCTCGAATCGAGGCCAGATCCCGTTGACATAGTGGGTCCAGATCTCCCAATGGGGGTTAGAGGGACGCGACGACCGCGTCCAGGCCTTGCGTGATTTCCGCCTCCCCCGACTCCCACGCGGGGTCGAGGACAGCGACCAACGGTTCCGGGATCGAGGCGGGCCAACGATTCCGGAGCTTCACTGCATCCTTCTGGGTGAGAACGACATAATCAGCTTTTCGGGCGGCCTTGGCCAACCAAGCCACATCCTCGTCTCGAAACGCATGGTGATTCGCCCAGGTGGCCACTTGGACCTGGGCACCAGTCGCCTTGACTTGGGTCAGGAATGCTTCTGGATCGGCAATCGCGGTGGCCGCCACCACCTTCTTACCGTGCAACGCAACCGCATCCATCGGAGTATTTGTAACCAATCCGCGGAGTTGGAACAGATGGAGGTGCACGACCGCCACCGGACCATCGATCCGTGCTGCGCAATCTGCGGCGAGGGCCGCGGCGATGTCAGGGTCGGCCCGTTTCCGCGTGATGATCACCGCGTCGGCTCGCTTGATAGCAGACCACCGTTCTCGCCACGGCCCTGCGGGGAGTGGCCACCGGACGGCACGGCTCGTCTCCGCAGCAATGAGGAGGATGTTCCAGTCTCGCCAGATATCGAGTCGCTGATAGGCGTCGTCCAAAACCAACACCTCCGCTCCACGTGTCATGGCGAGCGCCGCCCCTCGCACCCGATCCTCATCGGCAATCACGATGGCCGAAGGAACATCATGGGTGTGCACTCCAGCCTCATCCTCACTCTTGTAGGGGCGAAGCAGAATCCCGGGGGTCAAGCCTCGTCGCACATAATGCTGGGCGATCCAACTCGCGATTGGCGTCTTCCCCGATCCCCCGACCGAAAGATTCCCCACCGCGACGCTTGGGAGGGGAAGTTCACGGGTGGCGAGCCAATGGTAACGAAAGGCAGCGACTCGGGCGTGCATGGCGGCTTCCCAGAGTCCGGCCGCGGGGAGCAGAGCCATCCGTGCCAGTCGGGCGTCCACCCGCCGACTGGTCCACAACCAACGGAGGGCGCGGTGTCCTCCTCCCCGTCGCACTAGGCGGCCTCTACGATCGTGCAGAGACGCTCGTCGGTGACGAGAGCAGCCTGACGGAGGCCAGCCGACCCAGGGGGGACGAGGAAGGCAGCACCGTACCGTACTTCCACTCTGGCAAATGGCCTGGGGACAACCAGACGGTCCCAACTCTTGAGCCTCCAGGTGGGCTTGGGAACACAATGGAGCGGAAGTACCGGGACCCCGGCCTGCTGGGCGGCTCGCAACACACCAAGCTTGAGTTGACGTCGTGGTCCTCTCGGACCATCGGGGGTAAAGGCCACAGGCCGCCCTGCATTAAGAGTTCTGATCGCGGAGCGCAGCACCCGAACGCCTCCTTGAGACGAGCTGCCACGTATCAAATCGTACCCGATCCCTCTGGCAAAATCCGCTAGGTACGTTCCGTCACGGGCCTCGCTGACGACGATGGTAATCCCCTGTGCCCGATGATACCAGAGGAGTGGCAAAAGCGCTTCATGCCAGCAGAGCAGGACGAACGGTCCTCCCTGGACCGCGTTGTAGTGTTCCTGGCCGACCACCGACCATCGCCAGGTCCCCATGAGGGCTCGCAACGCCGGGCCGGCGGCATAATGCACTACTGGTGTAGGTACCTTCATCGCGTCATCATCGTCAACGCAATGTCGGCCACGCGCCCTGCGGCTCCAGGTCCACCGAGACGTTCCCGGACGACAGCGAGGCCGGCACGCTGCACCCTCGTTTCACGAGAATCGTAATCCAACAGAGGTGTCAGTGCTCGGGAGAGGCGGTCTGGCGTGACCCCCGCCTGGGTGAATTCCGGGACCAGCGGCAAATCCGCGATCAGGTTCACGAGGCTGATCCACGGCACCTGTACCATGCTCTGGGCCAAGAAGCCTGTGACCCGCCCGACCCGATACCCCACGACCATCGGGGTATCCGTCACGGCGGCCTCGAGGGTCGATGTCCCGGATTTCACGAGCGCTGCATCGGCCGCGGCGAGAACCGTTGAGACGCGATCATCGAACAGGAATGATGACGCTCCTGCGTAGGCGAGACCGGGCCTACAAGCCACGACAACGTGGTCGCAAGTGCCCTGGGCCAAGAGCTGCTTGCCGGTGTCTCGGAAGGGGGGCCACAAGCGGGCGATTTCCTGAGGGCGACTACCAGGAAGAATGGCAAGCACGGTTGCGTTTAGTGGAATACCAAGGGCGGTCCGCGCTGCGGCCCGGGTAGGAGGTGTTCCCCGGTCCATCAATGGGTGGCCGACAAAGTCCGCCGCAATCCCCCGTGCTGCAAAATACGGTTTCTCAAACGGGAGAATGACCGCTAACCGGTTGATCACCGTCTTGAGTTGCGCTGCCCGTCCCGGCCGCCACGCCCACAATTGTGGCGCGATGTAGTAGAGCACGGGGACCCCGGCTTGCTTTGCTGCCGCGGCGACCCGGAGATGATAACCAGGATAGTCGACAAGAAGGACTAGATCGTAGACCCCAGCCCGAAACCTTCGGCGCAGTCGTCGTAGCAGGTTCAGATGGCGTGGAAGCGAAGTGAGCACTTCGGTAAACCCCAGCACGCTGAAATCTTCCGTCCGGTCCAGGAGGTGCGCTCCGGCCGCCGCCAGCCGTTCCCCCCCCAGGGCGTCGACGCGCAACCGCTCGTTTACCTGATGACGCAAAGCACGCACGACGGCGGCGGCATGGGCGTCTCCGGACGGTTCACCAGCACTCACATACAGGTTCACGGCCGCGCCTCACGCCGTTCGAGCTGCCGCAATGGCATCCGAGACCTGCAGCGCCAAATCCAAAGCCGCCCTTCCCTCTTCTCCGGTGACCACGGGGTCGCTACCCCCGCGGACCGCACAGACGAAGCTCTCGAGTTCCAAGCGTAACGCATCCTCCTGGCGCACTTCGAGATGAATTTGCTCCAGCACGGCCTGCCCCAACCATCCGGTATCTCCTTCACAAGCACCCGATGGACGCCGGGTAAAGTGGGCGGATCCCTCGGCGAGGTCGAGCGAAAAGTACCCGGAGGGCTGCCAGATCCTGAGTTTCCTGACCCGCGAGTGTGAAAGGCGGGAGGTACTCGCAAAGGCCACCGTGCCGTGGTCGAACTCGACCCAGGCATTGGCGACATCAATGAGGGGGGAGAGGATTGCCATACCGTTTCCGCGAACCAGGGAGACGCCCCGTGCCCCGGTGAGGTACAGCATCAAGTCCAGATCGTGGATCATGAGATCCAAGATGACGGGAACGTCGATGCCACGCGGCTGAAAGGGCGCCAGCCGAGAGCTCTCCAGGTAAAGCGGATCTTGGAGATAGGGGATTACCGCTCGGACGGCCCGGTTGAATCGCTCCACGTGGCCGACTTGGAGGAAGGTATGGTGGGTTGTCGCGGTCGACAGGAGAAGATCGGCGTCCAGAAGGGTTCCGGCCAGAGGCTTTTCGATGAGGACGGCGACGTGGTGTTCGAGCGCTTGGCAGCCGACCGTGGCGTGTGCCCCGGTCGGCACCGCGATCGTCACCGCTTCAACCTGTGCGAGGAGGCTGTCGAGGTCATCAAACGCGCGAACGCCGAAGGTGTCCGCAACCTGCTGGGCCCGATTCGGACTCTGATCATACAGCCCAACGACACGGGCGTCCCGATCTCGGCATAGGTGTCGGAGATGGTGACGTCCGACGCTCCCGACACCGACAACGCCGATGGGTAAGGGAACACTCACGCTGGAATGCCGCGCCCCGCATTCTCAAGAAACCCGAGAAACTGCTCGACCTCCGGTGGCCGGGGAATCGGCTGGCGGGCCCGCTCGATGGCTTGTGTCAGCGGGAGACCCGCATTGAAGCAGGTACGGTAGGCCGTCTTGAGCGCAACAAGAACCTCCTTCGCAATCCCAGCACGCTGTATCCCGAGCGAATTGATGCCGTACATCTCCATGGGACTACCCACCGCTCGCACAAACGGAGGGACATCTTGGTTGACCCGGGTACAACCACCCAGAAACGCAAGTTGCCCAATGGTCACAAATTGGTGGAGCGCACACAGGCCACTGATAGTGGCCTTGTCGTGAATCGTGACATGGCCAGCACACTGTGTCGCGTTGGCGATAATGACGCCGTTCCCGACCTGACAGTCATGGGCAAGATGGACGTAGCTCATGATCAGGCATCCGGTCCCAACGATTGTGGTGCCGGAAGCAGCTGTGCCACGGTTAATCGTGGAATATTCACGAATGGTGGTCGAGGATCCGATCTCCACCCAGGTCTCTTCCCCCTGAAACTTGAGATCTTGCGGGTCGCCACCAATCACACTGCCCACGCCAATAACACAGTCCTGCCCGATATGGACATTCTGCTCTAGGATGGCACGTGGGGCCAAGACGCTCCGATCTCCCACGACAACCCTTGGCCCCACCATGGTCCACGGACCCAGCGTCACGTTGAGACCGAGGGCAGCCGTCGGATCAACCAAGGCAGTCGGGTGAATCTGGGTACTCACCGATCGACCACTCGTGCCATCATGACGGCCTCACACACCAATTGGCCTTCCACAAAGGCTTCGCCCCGCATCTTACAAGTCTTGCCACGGTTTTGAAGCAAGGTCACTTCGCAGCGTAACTGATCACCGGGGACGACGGGTCGACGAAACTTGACGTCATCGAGAGCCATGAAGTACACGACCTTGGACGAGGGATCGTCGACCATCTCCATCACGAGCATCCCACCGACCTGGGCCATCGACTCGACGATCAGGACGCCAGGCATGATGGGATGTCCAGGAAAGTGACCCTGGAAGAACGGCTCGTTGATCGTCACATTCTTGATGCCAACGATATGGTCCTTACCGACCGAGAGGATTCGGTCCACCAGGAGAAAGGGAAAGCGGTGCGGGAGCACGGCCGTGATCTGAGTGATATCCATCGTGGTTCCCCCTGTAGACCGTGCGCGCCGGGCTAACTGCCGGGCAAGAACAACATTCCCGTGGTGACTTGGACGGGTGGCGATAATATGGGCCTTGATGCGCCCACCGAGAAGCCCAAGGTCACCGAGAATATCGCCTACCTTGTGTCGCAAGAATTCGTCGTAGAAGCGGAGACTTCCATGTACAAGGCTTGTTTCATCCAACACGAGGGCTGTATCGACCGACGCTCCCTTCAGCAGGCCTTTGGCGCGAAGAGAATCAAGCTCGCGGGTGAACCCGAAGGTTCGAGCATCGGCCACGTCGGTTCGAAAGGAGTCCCCAAGGATGTCAAAACTCCCCTTTTGGCAGCCAATGAGGGGGTGATCCCACTCGATCGTCGCGGTAAGACGAAGTGTGGGGTTGGGGGTAACCGCGTAGACTGCTTCCCCAACCGAAACGTCAAACGCCTCCTCGACGGTGAATGTTCGCGGTTCACCTGCGCTTTCTCTCACCCCAGCTTCGTGAAGAAGGTCCCACAACGGCGCGAAGGATCCGTCGAGAATGGGAACCTCGGGACCATCAATCTCAATCAACAAGTCATCCAGATCATGAGCGAAGACTGCGGACAGGAGATGTTCCACGGTGTGGATCTCTGCACCACCGGAGCCGATGACGGTGCGGCGTTCTGTCGTGGTGACGTGTTCTACCGTGGCAGGAATCGTGACAGCCGGAACGAGGTCCGTGCGGCGAAACCGGATCCCCGTCAGCGAATCGCCCGGTGTTAACCGGACCGTCGAGACGACCCCCGTGTGAAGCCCGATACCGGAAAAGGTTACCGGTGACTCGATGGTTCGGCGAGGCATTACTCCTTGCCTCTGTGTTTCCGGACGAGCGATTCGACGTCGCGCAGCATCGGGGTCAGGCGACCGATCGTGGCGCGGCCACGAAGGTGTTCTTGGTGACTGCCTGCCGGCATCCCGCTATAACTCGCTCCGGCAGGTACCGAGCTCCACACCTTCGAACCCGCCCCAATGCGGGCGTCGTTTCCCACCGTGAGGTGACCGCTCACACCGACATGGCCAGCCAGAATCACTCGGTCTCCGATGATGGCACTGCCCGCGATTCCAACACCAGCCATCAGCAAACAATGGGCTCCGACCCGCACGTTGTGTCCAATATGCACGAGGTTGTCGAGTTTGGTCCCGGTTCCGATGACGGTGTCCGCAATGCTGCCGCGATCGATGCAGGTATGCGACCCCACGTCCACGTCGTCCTCCAGAATGCAGCGTCCAATGTGTCGGATCCGATCATAGGTGGAACCGTTCCAAAGGTATCCGAATCCCTCCCCTCCCAGGACCGCTCCTGCTTTCACCCGGACACGGGCCCCGAGGACGGTTCCTTCATGGAGGATACACCCAGCACCAATATCAGCGTCATCACCAATGGACACACCTCGCCCAAGCACCACGCGAGGGCCCAGAACAACACGATCTCCAATCTGCACCTCATCTTCCAGTACGACACCCGGCCCGATGGAGATGTCGACACCCAGATGGATATCGGACCCAAGCATCGCCGTTGGGTGAATGCCCGATTGCGGCCTGTGGGGGGGGAAGAAATAGTCTACGATGGAGCGCATGGCCTGCTGTGGCTGATCGACAATAAGCCGGGCACGGGGTCCGAGATCGAGGGAGGCATCAGCGGGTCGCACCAAGACGAGGCTCGCCCGGGAGTGGGCGAAGGCGGTCAGATAGGTCCTTGATGTGAGCATGGAGATCGCACCTGGGCCGGCCCGATCAAGCGGAGCAATCGTTGTCAGCGGGTGGAGGCACCTACCAGACAGGCGGCCCCCGACAAGGTCGGCGACCGCCTGCGCGGACAGCGTCCGAGGTGGCGACACGAGCCCCTAATTACTCTGTCGCAATCGCTCGACGACACGTTGTGTAATGTCGAGAGACGGATCAGCAGAGATGACAGCGCCAGCCAACAATCCCACATCGAAGATGATGGCAAAGTTCCCTTCCGCTCGCAGTCCGTCGATGACGGCCGTCAAGCGTTGCTGCATCGGATTCAGGAGTTCTTGTTCCTTCCGGCTCACCTGATCCGACAACTGCTGGGCACGATCTTCCAATGCCTTCTGTCGCTGCGCCAGCTCCTGTCGCTTTGCAGCGCGACTGCTGGGGGAGAGGATTGACTGCTGACCTTCGAATGCCGTCACCGAGGAATCGAAGCCTGCACGCAGGCGATCCAGCTCATTCTGGGCTGCGTCCCGTTCGGCGACGAAGAGCGATTCCGCTTGCGAATAACCGGGCATGCCTTGCAGGACGAGGCGTGCATTGACATACCCGATTTTGACCGGAGAAGTGGGACCCTGGGCAGCCACGGGCGTGGCGATCACGAAGGAGCCCACCAACCCACCGATCCAGAAGATCCGAACCAAACGACTCATGCAAAAACCTCCACAGGATGGGGGAAATCCCCGATAATCAGATTAGAAAAAATTACCAAGTCGAAAATGGACGACCCAGCTTGGGGTCGATCGACCTTGGGCATCGACCTTGTCGATACCGTAGGCGACATCGAGGCCCAGTGGTCCGAGGGGAGAAACGACTGCCGCCCCGATGCCGTAACTCCGGAACAGGCGGGTCGGATTGAAGTCACGCACGCCATGGTAGTTGTTCCCAGCATCAAAAAACGTATTGACGTAGAGCGATTGGCTCACCCGAGCCCCGGCTTCCAAGGTATACGCTGCGAACGCGCCGCCAAAGGCATTTGCCGTCGCCTGGGTAGATCCAGCACGTGGATCGAATCCATCCGGAGTAATCGAGAATTCTTCGTATCCCCTGAGCGGGGTACCGAATTGGACTCCGCCGAGGGAGTATCGCTCCGTGATAAACGGGCCGGTGTCTCCAAAGATGAATCCCGATCGGGCGGTGAATCCAAGGACCAGCCTGATCCCAGCGCCGAGGGAGCCGTCGCCCCCCACCACACCGATTGGCGTGTACCAACGTCCCTCAAGATCGACCTTCTGGTATCGTCCCGTCCCGCCGATAATCCCCCCGTTCAGCTCCGTATTCACCCTGACGCTGGACCCCGCGGTCGGGAACGGCAAACCGATCCGGGTGTCACGGGCAAGCCCAAACCCGAGGGTAGACCGCGTGCAGTTGTTGCAGGAAAACTGGCTCAGCAGGTCGGTTGAGCTGCCTTCAAACTTGCGTTGCTGGATGCCATATGAGGCAAAGACGCGCGTAAAGCGGGATCCAAAGAGGGGAAAACCCAATTGGAGATTCACACCGACTTGTCGTTGGCGCCCGAGGTCTCCGATCGTGAAACGCTGTCGGGAATTGAACAGTGTAATCGTTCCGGACATCCGAGTTTCACGGATAGCAGGGTCGGTGTAGCTCAGATTGAAATCACTGATGTTCCGACCAAACGACCATTGGACCGATCCCTGCTTCCCCCGACCAAACAGGTTGGGCTCTTGTAAACCAATGAACCCGCCAATCCCGGTTCCCTGCCCAAGGGAGGCCCCAAAATTGAAATTGCCCGTGCGGCGTTCTTGCACGCGGAAGATCACATCGACATCGACTCCGTTGGCAGTCGGCTGGATGTCAGGGACCGGTAGTGGCTGTTCAAAAAATGTCAGATTGGAAACATTTTCATAGGAGCGAATCATCAAATCGCGATTGAACACCTGCCCCGGAACCATGACGATCGCCTCGCGAATGACCCGTTCATGGGTGACGTCATTCCCGACGATGATAATCTTGTTGATTGTGGCGGGTGAGCCTTCCACGATCCGCCAGCGGAGGTCGAGAAAGGCGTTTCCATCGTTATCCCGCCGCCGCGATTCTTGGGCAGCGATCTGCGAGTAGATATAGCCGGTGTTGTTATAGAGGGATGTCATCTGTTCGGTCCCAGCATCCCAGGCCGACTTGTCGTACGGGTCGCCTAAGGTCCGCCCGTCACCGGGTTCCACCTCAATCCCGAAGGGAAAGAATCGTTTGAGGTCGGTGGCGGAGTAGCGTCGATTACCGACGATCTCAAAGGTTCCAACCCGATACGGGTCGCCTTCCTCGACCGTTAGATGGAGGATCGCCTTTCCTGCCGTCGTGTCGGGAATGAGGGAATCCGACACAACACGAAAATCGACATATCCGTGATTGGCATACCAGGACGGCAAATTCGCCCTAATATCCTCCTCCAGCCGATCTTCGTTGTACTCACCCTTCTGATACCACCAGAACCCTTCGGGCCGAGTCCGCATCCCCTGAACGACTTCCGCATCGGAGAAGGCTGCATTGCCGTCGATGACCACCTGGCTGATCGCGACGCGGCTTCCTTCCGATATCACAAACTCAATCTGGACGGCACCGGATGGTTGCAGCATCTCGTTCGCCGAAACCGAGACGGCATAGTATCCCCGCTTGCGGTAGAGCGAGTCGACGGCGGCGACGGATTGGGCCACCGCTGTCCGATCGACGGCCCGACCCTCCAGAAGACGGATGCGACCGCGCACGCGGCTCTCCTCGATCTTCTGGGCTCCTCGTACGAACCAACGCTGGAGCAATGGGCGCTCCACCACCACAATCGCAAGAATGAGATGGGTCGGCGATTCGCGCTCTTCGATGCGAACATCGTCGAATTGACCGGATCGATAGAGGGCCTGAATGGCGCGCTGTATCCCGCGGAAGTTGATTGGTTGGAAGAGTTGGATGCCTGACGTCGCGATGATCTGATTGGCGCGTATCCGGACATTCCCTTCCACGAGAAGACTATCGACCTGGGGGCGAGGTGCGGTCGGTGTCTGTGCCTGAACTTCGGTGCCGGCACTGATGGTCAGGAGGAGAGCGACCCCCCAAGACAACACAGGCCTTCGCAGCCTACCTCCTGGGCCCTGCGTACCGACCGCCATAGTGCTCAGGCCGTCCCGCTGCTCGAGGGCGCATGGAACGTCAAAGCTGTCCCGTCGGCATCGACATCGACCACAACTTCTTCTCCCTTCACCACATCTCCGGCGAGCACGCGTTCGCTCAGCGGATCCTCAACGTACCGTTGCAAGGATCGCTTCAAGGGCCGGGCACCGAATTGTGGATCGTACCCCTTGTCCACAACGAAATCGACCGCGGCATCCGTCAGCGTGATCTCATCGCCCAGGCGCCCTTGGATTTCGAGAAGCAGAATCCGAACAATCTGTGCGATGTGATCTCGCTCCAGCGGGTGGAAAACAATCACATCATCCAGTCGATTGAGAAACTCGGGATTAAATGTCTTCCCCAGTTCCTCCTTGACGGTCTCTGCCATTTTCTCAAACGTCTGGCGGCTGTCGGCATCATGGAATCCCATGGCCTTGCCTTGGAAGAGGTCACGGGCGCCCACATTCGATGTCATGATCACGACCGTATTCTTGAAATCGACTGCCCGTCCGTAATTGTCGGTGAGCCGCCCTTCGTCGAGCACCTGCAGCAGGATGTTAAACACATCCGGGTGGGCCTTTTCAATTTCATCGAGCAACACCACCGCGTAGGGCCGTCGCCGAATAGCTTTGGTCAAGGTGCCAGAATCTTCGTACCCGACATAACCGGGCGGGGCGCCAATCAGGCGTGAGACTGAAAACTTTTCCATGTACTCCGACATGTCTACCCGTACCAGCGCTGAGGCATCGGCGAAGAGAAAGGAGGCCAAGGCCCGGGCCAGCTCAGTCTTCCCCACTCCGGTGGGTCCGGAGAAGACAAATGAACCGATTGGTCGGTTGGGATCCTTGAGTCCCGCGCGACTTCTGCGGATTGCTCGGGACACGGCCGCAATCGCCTCATCTTGCCCGACGACGATCTCGTGGAGCGCGTCTTCCATATGCAGGAGGCGCGACGTCTCTTCCTCTTGGAGGCGGGTGAGGGGCACGCCGGTCCAGCGGGAGACGATGAATGAGATGTCCTCCTCGCTAATCACTGGCCTCAGTGTCGCCCGTTCATTTTCCCACGCCTCTTGCACCTCACGAATGCGATGTTGCAGGTCCCGTTCGCTGTCGCGGAGGGCGGCCGCCTGCTCAAAGTTCTGATCTCGGACCGCATTCTCCTTCTCGATATTCACCTGGTCCAACTCCGCCTTGAGCGCGCCGACCTCGGCGGGGGGGACCTGGGAGGCGAGACGGGCTCGTGCGCCAGCTTCATCAATCACATCAATCGCCTTATCGGGAAGAAACCGATCGGTGATGTATCGATCCGACAGTTCCGCGGCGAGCGTCAAACTCGCGTCCGGTATCTCAATACGGTGATGGTCTTCGTATTTTTTCCGGAGACCCTTCAGGATCTCGATGGTCTCCTCAATCGAAGGAGGATCGACGACAACGGCCTGGAACCGCCGCTCAAGAGCCCCGTCCTTCTCGATGTACTTCCGGTATTCGTTGAGGGTTGAGGCCCCGACACACTGCAACTCACCCCGGGCCAGCGCTGGCTTGAGCATGTTGCTCGCATCAATCGCCCCTTCGGCCGCCCCAGCCCCTACGAGCGTGTGAAGCTCGTCGATGAAAAGGATGATGTGGGTATTCTGAGCGATCTCGTTCATGACCGCTTTGAGCCGTTCCTCGAACTGCCCTCGATACTTCGTGCCCGCAATCACGGCGGCCATGTCAAGAGACAACACCCGATGGTCGCGGAGGGCATCCGGGCACTGACCGCTCGCGATGAGCAGGGCCAACCCTTCCACGATCGCCGTTTTCCCGACACCCGGTTCCCCAATGAGGACCGGGTTGTTCTTCTTGCGGCGAGAGAGGATTTCCATGACCCGCTGGATCTCTTCTGTGCGTCCGATGGTGGGGTCCAGGGCACCGTCGGCTGCGAGCTGCGTGAGGTCTCGACAAAAGTGATCGAGTGCCGGCGTCTTGGATTTCTTCTCGGACTTCGGTGCCGCCCCAGTAGGCGCTACACCTGCCGCCTCCGGGTTGGGCACCTCGCTCCCTAACAGACGCAACGTCTCGGCACGCGACTGCTCTAACGTGATCCCGGCATCAGAGAGAACCTGGGCCGCGATCCCTTTCTCCTCGCGGAGGAGTCCGAGGAGAAGATGCTCTGTACCGACATAGGAGTGGTTGAGTTCCCGGGCCTCCGTCATCGCCAGTTCAAGCACCTTCTTGGCTCGCGAGGTGTATGGCAACTCCGGGCCGGGGGCGAGGGCGGCCTTCCCCTTCTTGACCGTCTCTTCAATCTTCTGTTGGATCTCGTCGAGGTCGACACTCAGGTTCGTCAGGACGGCGGCGGCCACTCCCTCGCCTTCACGAATGAGGCCCAGCAGGATGTGCTCTGTGCCCACATACTCATGGTGGAGACGCGCCGCCTCTTCCCGCGCCATCTGAAGGACCTTGCGCACGCGATCGGTAAAATTGTAGCCGTTCATACATCACCCCCTTCGGGGTCTGGTCCCCGGGCACGTTCGGTCCGGTCCGCCTCCCGTTCCAACGTCCGACGGACGAAGGCCGCTCGACGAGAGGGCAAACCGGGGTCCTCCATCGCGACCCCGGACGCGGCGGCAAGATGCCCCGGCTGCGCAAACACCAGCAGTCGGTTGAGGCTATACATACCGACGTCCGAGATAAGACCTATCCCCACACCGAGTCGAACACCACTGAGCAAGTTCATCACTTCTTCGAAGGACAGCGCCCGCGCATAACGCAACAGGCCATAGGCGCGCCAGACCTTGTCCTCCAACACGTGAGGAGCATCGCGGCGAAGGACGGCCCTCGCCTCCTCCTCGTACCCCATCACCTTGCGCACGATCTTGCCCAGGTGATCGAGCAGTTCCGCCTCCGTCTGCCCCAAGGTTGTCTGGTTGGACAACTGGAAGAAGTTCCCGATCACCTCACTGCCTTCGCCATACCAGCCGCGATAGGTCAGCCCGACCTGGTTCAGTCCCTGGAGAACCCGGGTGATCTCCTTTGTCAAAACGAGCCCCGGGAGGTGGATCAACACCGATGCCCGGAGCCCGGTCCCAACGTTCGTTGGACAGGCCGTAAGGTAACCAAATTCGGGGTGAAATGCGAACGCAAGTCGTTGCCCCAATTCACTGTCGAGAGCTGCGACGGCCGCGTGAGCCCCGGCAGGATCAAAGCCAGAAAAGACCGCCTGAACCCGAAGATGATCCTCCTCATTGACCATCACACCGTAGTGATCCTGAGCGAGAACAGCGGCCCCGACACGGGGTGTTCGCTCCGGTTCAGGGCAGCTCAGTTCACGACTCGCCAAATGCCGCTCAAAGAGCACCAACCGGTCGATTGGGTCGAGCCGGTCCATTCGGAAGTGAAGGGCCTCGTTGAGGGTAGAAGTCTCGGAAGCGGCCTGGAGCACGGACCCAAGGATGCGAAGCCGATCGTCGGATGTATTGCGCCCGGTGAACGGGTGATCCGCTAAATTCCGGGCCACGCGGACCCGGGTCGAGAGCACCATAGTGCTCTCCGGACCACTCGCGTCCAACCAACCGATTCCGCCATCGCGGATGAGGGAGAGGTCAATCATTCGAGGTCTCGAAGCTGATCACGAAGCTCCGCCGCACGTTCGAATTGCTCCTGGGCCACCGCCACTTCAAGTTGGGCCCGAAGGTCAGCTAGCTGGGAGGTTCGGTCCATCTCCCCCGCGCGCCCCGGGGGACGGCTCCCAGTGTGTCGCGTCGCACCATGGACCCGCCGCAGAAGATCGCGGAGTGGCCCCGCAAAGGTGGTATAACACTTGGGGCAACCCAACCGACTCGTAATGCGATAGTCATCGATGGTGGCTAGGCAGCCGGGGCATTTTCCCGTTTCTGGGGATACCTGTTCCAAGGAAGAGAGGAATCCGCTCAAGGGATTGGAGTCGAAGGTCGTTTCGACCTCAATGCCCTGGTCGAGGGCACATTGCTGACAAAGGTGAACAACGACTTGCTCGTCATTCACGATCTGGTGCAATTGGATCACACTCTCCCGTTGCTTGCAGCGCATACATTGCATCAGACGACGATCTCCCCGAGATCTGCGTTCTCCAAGACCCCGTCCTTCAGCGCGAGCACCCGATCGGCCCGCGCTGCCAAGGCTCGGCTATGGGTTACGACCACCACGGCGCGCTCAGCCGCTCGAACGACCGAACCCAGGAGGTCATGTAGCCGGACGCTATTGGCGAGATCCAGGTTTCCAGATGGCTCGTCGGCAAGCACTAATGCCGGGGAGACCGCAAGGGCCCGGGCAACGGCAACCCGCTGTTGCTCGCCACCGGAGAGGGCGGGTGGGCGATGGGTGGCTCGATCAGTGAGGCCGACCTGGGCCAGGAGATCGGCCGCACGCTGCATGGCATGAGAGGTCGACCAGCCGCCAATGCGAAGGGGGAGCGCGACGTTTTCCAGCGCCGTGAACTCCCGCAAGAGATGGTGAAACTGAAAGACAAAACCGATCCGCCGGTTCCTCAGTTCCGCCAACGCTACAGGCGCAAGGTCCGCATACACTGTTCCCTCCAATTGGATCGACCCCGCCGTCGGACGATCCAGGGCGCCCAATAGATGGAGGAGCGTACTCTTGCCGGAGCCACTGGCACCGACGATGGCGATGAACTCGCCGGGCTGAATCGACAACTCCACTCCGGAGAGGACCTGAAGCATCCCGCCATCACCTCCACGGTAGGTCATCTCGATGCCGTGTGCTTCCAGGAGCACGGTCATTCGTGTCGGATCGCTTCCACCGGTGTCATACGGGTG
Source organism: Gemmatimonadota bacterium (assembly GCA_029262155.1). Lineage (GTDB taxonomy): Bacteria > Gemmatimonadota > Gemmatimonadetes > Gemmatimonadales > GWC2-71-9 > OFTM291. The sequence continues at coordinate 12,072 of JAJCZW010000151.1, read as the reverse complement.
GCCGAACGGGATGGGAGGACCGTCGCCAGTAGAGCGACCGCGAGGCTGGTGAGGATGACGACGATCACATCCAACGCTTCGATATGTACCGGGAGTCGGTCAATGAAGTAGACGGCGGGGTCAATTCGGATGATGCCGGAGGCGTTGAGGATATAGCCCACGAGGATCCCAGCGGTGGTCCCCAACATCGTCCCGACCGATCCGATCACCGCGCCTTGGAGGACAAACACACGCCCGACCGATGCGGCCGGCAGCCCCATAGCTTGGAGAATACCGATCTCACGAGTTTTGTCCGAAACGATCATCGTCAGGGTGCCGACGATGTTGAAGGCGGCCACCACCATGATAAAGAGGATGATGAGACCCATGGCCAGTTTCTCAAGCTTGAGGGCACTGAACAACGTGGCGTTTTGGGCCTGCCAGTCGAGGGTGCGATAGGGATATCCGAGTCGTTCTTCGAGCCGCACGCCAACGGCAGGAGCAGTCCAGGGGTCGGCTAACTGAATCTGTACACCTGTTACGGCATCGCCCAACCCGGCCAGTCGCTGGCCGGCCTTCAGGGGGAGTACGGCGAAGCCATCGTCGTACTGGAACATCCCGGTATCGAAGAGCCCCGTTACCTCGAACCGCCAGCGCCGGGGGATGGCTAGACCCAGCGCCCGGTTGACCTCCCCCGAGGCAATCGCGATGAGTTCCACCGGATCTCCAGGAAACACCGAGAGGCGATTCGCGAGGCGATATCCGAGAATGATGCCCCCGTCGACATCGGTGAGCGTGGTTTCAAAATGGAGATCGCCCTTGGTGATGTACTGTGCCAAGGGTGACGCGGCGCGACTCCCGGTATCGGGATCGAAGCCAATGATGTCTACCGCCGAAGCGTACCGGGCACTGTTGAGCACGACCGACTGGGTGAGCACCTCCGGGGCAGCGGCGACGACATCCGGATCGGCCCGAACGGTGTCGAGTACTTGTCGCCAGTCGTTCATTTGAAGGGAGGTGCCGTAGGTGAGGACGCGGAGATGGGGATTGGCAGTGAGGATTCGATCGCGAAGGTCATCGCGCAACCCGTTCATCACCCCGAGCACGACAATCAATGCCATGACACCAACGGTCACTCCCCCGATCGCGATCGCCGTTGTCAGGGAGGCGCCCCGGGTCGCGCGTCGGCCGCGGAGGTATCGGAGCGCAATACCGATCTCGAGACGATTGGGCCAACGGAAACGGGATCGTTCCACGCTCATGAGTCTGCAACACCCTCTTCGGGTCGGAGCGCTGGAAACAGAATGACATCGCGAATGGAAGGTTGATTGGTGAGCAACATCACTAACCGGTCAATGCCGAGCCCGAGTCCGCCAGTCGGCGGCATGCCATACTCGAGGGCACGGACATAGTCGACGTCGAACGGCTGGGCTTCATCATCGCCAGCGGCGCGCTGTCGCACCTGCTCTTCGAATCGAGCCCTTTGGTCATCGGGATCATTGAGTTCACTGAACGCATTTGCCAGCTCAGTGCCCAGGATGATGAGCTCGAAGCGCTCCGTCAGCTCTGGATGGGTCCGGTGAACTTTGGCCAATGGGGAGAGGGCCTTTGGATAGTCGACGACAAATGTTGGTTGCACGCACCCTGGCTCGAGAAAGGTCTTAAACAGCTGGTCGAGAAGGCGTGCGCCCTGCAAATCCTCAATCTCCGTTGGTGACAACCCCTTGCCGTCCAAACACTCGCGCATCGCCGCCTCCGATGCGTGGAGGATGTCGATGCCACCGCCTGCCAGAATGCCTTCGCGAAATGTGACCCGGGCCCAGGGCCGCGCAAAATCAATCGACACATTTCCGACCACCAACGTGTATCCCCCAGTCAAGCGTAGTACGACCTCTGACACCATCTCTTCGACCAGGGACCTCATATCGTCGTAATCGGCATACGCTTGATACAGCTCGAGCATGGTAAACTCAGGGTTATGACTTCGATCCATCCCCTCGTTTCGGAAGTCGTGCCCGATTTCGTAGACCCGCTCGAACCCACCGACAATCAGTCGTTTGAGATAAAGCTCATCCGCAATGCGGAGATAGAGCGGCATATCGAGTGCGTTGTGGTGGGTCACAAAAGGTCGCGCCATCGCTCCACCATAGAGCGGCTGTAGGATCGGCGTCTCAACTTCCAGGTACCCTCGATCATCGAGGAACTGCCGAATCCCCTGTATGATGGCGGCACGCTGCCGAAAGACATCTCTGACGTCGGAATGAACCGCCAGATCGGCGTAGCGCTGGCGATAGCGTGTCGCCGCATCGGCCAGTCCCCCAAAGACGGTCACGCCCTCCTCGGTCTGTTGCTCCTTCCCTCGCGGCAACGGACACAAGGCCTTCGCCAAGAGGGTCACCGAGTCGGCGCGAACGGTGACCTCTCCAGTGCGGGTTCGGAAGAGGCTGCCGTGGACTCCTATATGATCATCGAGGTCGAGGAGTTGCACCAGCTCCCACACGGTGGCAGCCAGCGTATCGCGTCGCAGATAGATCTGGACCTTGCCGTCCCCATCGGCGACGTGGGCGAAGGCCGTCTTCCCCTGAGAGCGGAGCGCCACAATTCGCCCGGCAATGGTGACCGGAGGGCCCGCCTCTCCCAGGCTATCGTCATACGACGCGATCGCTTCCCGGGAGGTGTGAGTCCGTTCAAAGCGATAGGCGAATGGCTCAATCCCTAAGGCACGAATGGCGGCCAGCTTGTCGCGACGGGCTTGTTCTACATAGTGCCGGTCGATGGACTCGGTCATCCGTTCCCCTGGCCGAATCGTTTGAGGTACGCCTCAATGAACTCGTCGAGGTCACCGTTCATTACCCGCTGAACATCGGTAACCTTCAGCTCGGTTCGGTGGTCATTCACCATCGTGTAGGGTTGAAACACGTAGCTCCGAATCTGATTCCCCCACGAATTGTCGGTCTTCGTCGCCTCCACAACCGCCCGGGCAGCTTCCTGTTCTTCCAGCTTCTTCTGGTAGAGGGCTGCCCGCAGCATTTTCATCGCAGTGGCGCGGTTCTTTGTTTGACTTCTCTCCTGTTGACAGGAGACCACGATCCCGGATGGCTCATGGGTAAGGCGAACGGCCGACGAAGTCTTGTTGACATGCTGGCCACCAGCCCCCGAGGCTCGGAAGACATCCAACCGGATATCCTCCTCCCGTAGATCCACTTCAATGGTGTCGTCGATGTCGGGGTAAACGAAGACCGACGCGAAGGAGGTGTGCCGCCGCGATTGTGAGTCATAGGGGGAGATACGGACCAAGCGATGGACCCCCTTCTCAGCCTTAAGGTAACCAAAGGCATAGTCCCCACAGATCTCGATCGAAACCGATTTGATCCCTGCCTCCTCGCCAGCAAGCATGTCGAGGACGGCTACGGTGAAACCACGCCGCTCCGCCCAGCGAACGTACATCCGCATGAGCATCTCAGCCCAGTCCTGTGACTCCGTGCCCCCTGCCCCAGGATGGATGGTCAACAGGGCATCGCGCTGATCATCTGGTCCCTGAAGCATGGTACGGACTTCAAGCGCCGCGATCGATCGTCCGATGCTGACCACGAGTGCCTCAAGCTCGCCTTGCAGTTCGACGTCCGCATCCTCTTCGAGCAATTCCGCCAACCCATTCGCATCGCCCAAGCGGGTGGAAATCACCTCCACCGGGTCGAGCCATCCTCGCAATCCCTTCAGTTCCTGCACCGTCACTTGCGCGCGCTCGGAATCGTTCCAAAAGGAGGCCTCGCCTTGGAGTGCTTCGATCTCTTTTAGTCGCCGAGCCCTTTGCTCAACGTCAAAGAAACACCCGAAGTTCGTCGTACCGAGATCGCAGTTCACGCAGTTGTTCGGCACAGGTGGCCATGGTGGTATCCCTCCAGATCAGAACAAGCGAGCCGTCCAGACCGCTTCGGCGGAAGGGACGGCTCGCGGGCAACTCCGTAAGATACACAGTATCTCGGGTCAGAGGCGACCTTGTTTCAGAACACCGGCCGCCCGTCGGCGAGGATCTCGTTCAAGGCTTCGTTGAAAAACGGTGTGGAGTTTGCCAGAGCGGTCCCCACCTGGTCGACATACTCCTCCCAACTCTTCTGGATCTCCTCTTCGAACAAGAGTTTCAACGATCCATCACGCAATCCATCCCGACGCTTGGCCGGATGGTACACGACCAGATCGGAGACCAAAGCCCGGGCGAGCCGCCGGGCCTTGACCTTGGGGTCTTGGGACAGGAACGGGTTGGTTCGCTTCGGCCGGGCCGGCGGCTCGGTTTCGGCTCGGGGTTGGACCGGAGCGGTCAGAGGACTCTGTGCCGCTGGTGGAGATGGGGGTTGTGCCGTTGGAGGCATCTCGATTGGAGCCGTTGTCGGCGGCATCGGGGCGCTGGCGAGTGGTGGCGTGGCCAGGGGGGCGGCCGGGGCAAATGCCGGACGGACCGCAGGGGGTGTTCCCCCACCCCCACCCCCTGGAAAGACCGGAACCGGCGGCGTTGGCTGGACAGGACTTTCGGGGGGCGCTTCGAACGCCGGAGATGGAACAATCGGTGGGGAGGCCGAGATCGGAATGACTCCGGCACACGTCGAACACCGGGCGCGAATCCCGTGGGCCGACACCTTCGCCGGGTCGACACGGTATACCGTCTTACAGGATGGGCAGGTAACGTTCATGGTTCCTTCAAGACTCCTCAACGAGGGGCGTTCGGGCGGAATCCTGGATCTCGGTCTTGCCGTCGGTCCACTACGAACACTGACCCCGGTAACGTCTTGGCATAGCTCTTCATCTCGGTGGCCAATTCACTGACCTCAGCGGGATGGGCGAACGTACGATTCTTACTTGTTACCACCCCAATCGACAAGGTCATCAGGGGGACGCGGTGCAGTTGTCCCCGTCGATCCTTCCCAAAGAAATAGCCTGCGCGCTGATCCTGTTCATTGTATTGACACGGCACAAGATTGTCGAATACCTGCAGGATCTCTGTACAGACTTCCTCCACCTCAGCCATCGGGACCATGAAGATAAAATCGTCTCCGCCAATATGCCCGACGAATCCTTGGGAGCCACACAATCCCCGCACCACGTCGTGGAGGATGCGCGACAGAATATAGATCACCCGGTCACCTTCGTAGTACCCGTAGCGGTCGTTAAACTCCTTAAAATGATCGAGATCGGCATAGCAGACCGCATGGTCTCCGCTGTCGTCAATCCTGACTCGAATGGCCCGTTCGATCTCCGTCGTCCCCGGCATCCTGGTCGACGGATGGACGCCCACGTCGCGCACCGCCCTTCCGACCAAGGTGTTCATGCGCGCCCGTTGTTCTGAAGGGGCAAAGAGCCCGCTGAGTACCTCATCGGCCCCGGTGGCAAACCACCGGGCAGTCACATCTGGATCATGCCGATCGAGCAAGACGAGCACCGGGATGATGGCGGTAAACGCGTCGGCTTTGATCCGTTGCACTAACGCTTCCGAGTCGGTTCCAAGCGACCAGTCCACGAACAACAGGGCCGGCCGGCCCCGAAGCAGGATCGACTCGATAAGCGCGGGGTCGGAAACCTCCTGCAACGGAAAGTCTCGTTCCGTAGCCCACCGGCGAACCAGGTCAGGCGCGGGAAGACCCGCCGGTCCGTGGAACAAAATGGTCGGGCGATTACGCACCCGCGCTCCCGTGTAAGCGGTTACCCCTCATGACGTTAGGGTTCCTGCGTCGAATGTCAAACAAAGTACGCGGCGACTGCGACAAGAGCGAAGACAGCAAGCAGTTGGACCCCCTCAAACCAATTCGCTTCGCCGTCTAGCGTCAGAATCGAGGTGATAATTGTCGCAAGCCCCAATGCCATGACCTCAAACGACGTGAAGACCAGGGTCATCTCCTGACCCACCAGGACGCCGATGAGCACCAAGAGTGGCGCCACGAACAACGCGACCTGGGTACTGGACCCCAGCGCAATCTGAAGAGCCAGATCCATCTTTCCTTTGCGCGCCACGAGCACTGCGGTAGAGTGTTCAGCGGCATTCCCGATGATCGGGATCACGATCAATCCCAAGAAGGCCTGGCTCAACCCGAACGACTCGGTGACCGACTCGACCGAATGCACCAACATCTCCGATTCGACGGCCACACCCACCGTCGCGATTAGGAGAACGCCAAGGGCTTTGCCCATGCTCCATCCGCCGGGCGTGCCGGCATCTTGGCCATGCCCGGTGCTGAAGAGACGCCGATGGGTTCGAAAGGAGAACACGAGGGAGAGGGCATAGGTGACGGCAAGGATAAGGGCGACGGCTTCCGACAAGTACAATGCCGTCTGAGGGTCGGCCCCGCTGTGTGTTGCCTGAAACAGGGCCGGGAAAACCAGACCGGTAACAGCCAGGGCCAGCATCCCGGCACTCATGCCAGCTGCCGTACGACTGAACGTCAACACCGGACGGCCAATGCCGCCAGCGATAAACGACAGTCCGAGGATGAGCAGCAGGTTGCCGAGAATGCTCCCAGTGATCGAGGCCTTCACCAGGTCCACGAGGCCAGCTCGAAGGGCCACGACCGCGATAATCAACTCAGCTGCATTGCCGAAGGTGGCGTTGAGAAACCCGCCCAATGCTGGTCCAGAACGATTCGCCACCTGTTCGGTCGCTTGGCCCATGAAACCGGCCAGGGGAATGATGGCCACAGCCGCGGTCAGAAAGATCAAGCTCTCTGGCCCCCCCAGAACGGAGATCGCCATACTGGCGGGAATGGCGAGGAGGAGCGGAAAACGCCAAAAACCTCCTTCGGGTGTCATCGCCTGCTTCGCGGCGACCACGTTTGAGGAGACCGATGGGGAGCGGGAAGACGGCCGGCTCTTCTCGGATGGAATCCTTGGGGGTTTCCGTTGTCGAGCAGGAGCGCCGGGTCTGGTTGGACCCTTCGTGCGGCCCCCCGCTCGCTCACGAGGCGACCCGGATGACGCACCAAGTCGGGTCAGGGGATTGGATTTCAGGTGCAAAACGGCGTTAGCAAGATCGCCAAGCCCGACGCGCTCGCCACGTTCCTGCGCAGCGCGACTCGCATCACCGATTGCCTTACGGGCTGCGGGGCTAACGGAGCCAGGTTCGATCTTCCCTCTTCCTCCCCTGCCCCGGGGTGGACGGCCGCCGGCTTTGAGAAGTTGGGTGGTGATGGCCGTTCGTTCTAATCCATTGGCCTTAAGTGAGTCGATGACCGCCGCTTCTTCGGCCTCGATCAATGCGACGAGCAGGTGCTCCAGGGCCAATACGCGGTGGGAGGTATCGTTGGCTAGGGATTGGGCGCGCTCGAGACACTCCGAGGCACCGGCCGTGGTCGCGAGTCCGACGAGACCAGGAATGGTCACGTGAGCGGCGTGGCTTCGTCGATCAACATGATCGGAATGTCGTCCTCGATCCGGTAGACCAACTGGCAGGCATGACAGACGAGTTCATCCTTCGCCTTCCGGTACTCCAGATCCCCCTTGCACTTAGGGCAAACGAGGATCTCCAGGAGATCATCGGCAATCGGCATGTGTCCTCTCCTTATTCGGAAAAGCCAAAACGACGTAGAGCGGCGGTCCGCCTTCTCCACTTGGGGAGCACCTTCACCCAAAGGTCGAGGTAGGTCTTTTCCCCGATTAGGGCCTCCAGCTGGGCCCGAGCGTGCTGACCAATCTGCTTGATTGTACGACCACCTTCACCGATCAACATCCCTTTCTGCGATGGTCGTTCGACAAAGAGGGTCGCCCGAATGTACACTGGGGGAGGGGTTTCCCGGAATTCATCGACCTCCGCGACGACCGCGTACGGCAGTTCGTCCTCCAGCACTTTGAAGGCCGCTTCCCGCAAGAACTCAGTGGCGAAAAATCGGAGTGGCTGGGTACCCAGATCCTCTGGATCGTACTGAAAGTCACGTTCGGGGAGGAGGGATGCCAGGTGGGCCAGGAACGCTGGGATTCCCTCCCCCGATTCCGCCGAAACCGCCAGGGTTCCCTCCGGTGCGTGCCACGATGCGACTACGTCCGACTTGGAGTACACGGTCAGCTGGTGCGCCCGCCAGCCCTGGGCCTCGGGCACGAGGTCGGTGAACGCGGGGGCTGGGGCATCCGCCGCGGGGTGAAGCAAGACGATGACATCCGATTCCCGGGCGGTTCGGACGGCGAGATCGCGCATCCGCTCCTGGAGGAGGTAGGCCGGTTCGAGGAGGCCTGGGAGGTCGTGAAAAACGTACTGGACGTCTCCCTCGGTTCGGATCCCGACGACGGGCTGGCGCGTCGCCTGGGCCTTGGGGCTCACAATGGCCAGATGAGTCCCGGTGAGGGCATTGAGGAGGGTGGATTTCCCAACATTTGGGAGGCCGGCGAGGGCGATGTGACCGCAACGGGGCATGGCCAAAGATAGTGGTGTGCGAAGGTGGTTGGAAAAAAGACAACGCCCGATCCATTTTGGATCGGGCGTTGGGAGGAGTGGCTGGCGACGGTCTACTCTCCCACCACCTCTCAGTGGCAGTACCATCGACGCTACGGGTCTTAACGACCGTGTTCGGAATGGGAACGGGTGTGGCCCCCGCGCGCGAGTCGTCAGCCAATATGAGTATTGGCAATTGAAGGACGGATGGATGGTGTGAGGTGGACAACAAAGGAAAGAGATCAAACTTCACGGGCGATTAGTAGCGCTCGGCTGAAGAGGTTGCCCTCCTTACACCTGCGCCCTATCAACCTGGTAGTCTCCCAGGGCCCTTCAGGGGTCTTACGACCCAGGAGTGTTCATCTTGGGAAGAGCTTCCCACTTAGATGCGTTCAGCGGTTATCTCCGCGCGACGTCGCTACCGGGCGCTGCTCCTGGCGGAACAGCCCGTACACGAGCGGTCGCTTCGTCCCGGTCCTCTCGTACTAAGGACGACCTCCCTCAACACTCCCACGCCCACGACGGATACAGACCGAACTGTCTCACGACGTTCTGAACCCAGCTCATGTACCACTTTAACCGGCGAACAGCCGGACCCTTGGGACCTTCTCCAGCCCCAGGATGTGATAAGCCGACATCGAGGTGCCAAACCGCGCCGTCGATGTGAACTCTCGGGCGCGATAAGCCTGTTATCCCCAGCGTACCTTTTATCCGTTGAGCGATGGCCCGTCCACACGGGACCACCGGATCACTTACGCCGACTTTCGTCCCTGCTCGCGCTGTCGCGCTCGCAGTCAGGCTCCCTTCTACGTATACGCTCATCGTGCGATTACCAACCGCACTGAGGGAACCATTGCGCGCCTCCGGTACTCTTTAGGAGGCGACCGCCCCAGTCAAACTACCCACCTGTCACGGTCCTCGACGGCGTCACCGTCTGAGTGAGATTGCTAGTAAAGCAAGGGTGGTATTTCACTGATGCCTCAGCCCCAGCCAAAACCAGGGCTTCAACGGCTCCCACCTATGCTACGCAGGCTATACCGACAATCAATAACAGGATGTAGTAAAGGTGCATGGGGTCTTTTTGTCCTGTCGCGGGTAATCGGAATCCTCACCGATACTGCTATTTCGCCGAGCTTACGGAAGAGACAGCTCCCAAGTCGTTACGCCATTCGTGCAGGTCGGAACTTACCCGACAAGGAATTTCGCTACCTTAGGACCGTTATAGTTACGGCCGCCGTTTACCGGGGCTTCGGTTCACAGCCTCGCCTTGCGGCTCACTGCTCACCTTAACCTTCCGGCACCGGGCAGGCGTCAGTGCGTATACGTCGGCTTGAAGTATACCTTGGCACGCACCTGTGTTTTTGCTAAACAGTCGCTTGGGACGATTCTCTGCGGCCGGCCTGGGCGTTGTCTGTACGACGCCACCTACTACCGGCACCCCTTCTCCCGAAGTTACGGGGTCATTTTGCCGAGTTCCTTTTCCGTAATTCACTCGAGCACCTTAGGCTGCTCGCCTCGCCTACCTGTGTCGGATTGCGGTACGGTCAACGACGGTCCTGATCTGCGAAGCTTTTCTTGGCAGTCGGCGCAGCTACCCTTGACGGGGCCATGCGGCCCCTTCGGCATCGGTTCTCGACTCAGCCCCGCGGATTTGCCTACGGGGCACGTCTACCACCTTACAGCGGATATTCCACCACCCGCCGGTAACCTTGCTCCTGCGTCCCTCCTCAGATTCATAACGTTCCGCCGTCGGTACGGGAATGTTGACCCGTTTCCCATCGCCTACGCCTCTCGGCCTCGGCTTAGGGGCCGACTAACCCTGAGCTGATCGACATGGCTCAGGAACCCTTAGGCTTACGGTGACAGGGGTTTTCACCCTGTTTCTCGCGTACTTAATCCGGCATCCTCACTTCTGATCGCTCCACCGGAAGGCTTCCGCCCCGGCTTCATAGCTCTCAGAACGCTCCCCTACCCCTCATGCAGATGCATGAAGACATAGCTTCGGCGGGTGGCTTAAGTCCCGACCATTATCGGCGCGGCTACGCTGGACTGGTGAGCTATTACGCACTCTTTAAAGGAATGGCTGCTTCTAAGCCAACCTCCCAGTTGTCACAGCATACCCACATCCTTTGCTACACTGAGCCACCACTCCGGGGCCTTAGCTGATGTTCTGGGTTCTTTCCCTCTCGCCACGGTACATTAGCGCACCGCGACTGCCTCCCGGGCAGCATTCAACAGGCATTCGGAGTTTGGTTGGGGGAGGTATCGTTATTCACGACCCGGACCCATCCAGTGCTCTACCTCCTGTGAACTCATTTCCCGAGGCTATACCAAAATATATTTCGGGGAGAACCAGCTATCTCCGAGCTTGATTGGCCTTTCACCCCTACCCTCAAGTCATCCCAGCGGTTTTCAACCCACACGGGTTCGGTCCTCCACCGCCTGTTACGACGGCTTCAACCTGCTCAAGGGTAGATCGCCACGGCTTCGGGTCTACGCCCACGTACGAAGGTCGCCCTATTCAGACTCGCTTTCGCTTCGGCTCCGGCCCTGAAGGCCTTAACCTGCACGTGAGCAGTAACTCGCCGGATCATAATGCAAAAGGCACGCCGTCAGGCCCCAAAGGAGCCCTCCGACTGCTTGTCAGCACACGGTTTCAGGATCTCTTTCACTCGCCACCTGGCGTGCTTTTCACCTTTCCCTCACGGTACTGGTTCACTATCGGTCATCGAGGAGTATTTAGGGTTGGAGGGTGGTCCCCCCAGCTTCACGCAGAATTACACGTGCTCCGCGCTACTCGGGATACCACGAGGGGCCGTACGCAACCGGTTACCGGGCTGTCACCGTCTCTGGCGGGCCATTCCAGGCCGCTTCACCCTCGCGTCGTGCATCCCATATAGTGGTCCCACAACCCCGGGGGAGCATGCTCCCCCGGTTTGCCCTGTTCCCCGTTCGCTCACCGCTACTTGGAGAATCTCGGTTGATTTCTTTTCCTCCAGGTACTGAGATGTTTCAGTTCCCCGGGTTGGCTCCCCTTGCGGGGTGACGGGTCTCGCGACCCGACGGGTTGCCCCATTCGGTCATCCTGAGATCACAGCTTGTGTGCAGCTCCCCCAGGCTTATCGCAGCTTACCACGACCTTCATCGCCTCTCGATGCCAAGGCATCCACCGTGTGCCTTATTGCGTTTGATCTCATAGTCAATCTCGCGCTCAAGTCCGCCCTGCGATCGGGTGGTCTCGAGCGTTGGTGTTGATTCCTCACACCTGACGCGGGCTTGCACCCACGTCGGTTTCCATCCGGATCCTTCAATTGTCAAAGAGCAGGTGAACGGGAATGGGAGGACGAGGGTGCGGGCGATCAGAGGACTTTCGACAGACCCACCGTGACCGGCGGGGCCTACTCGTCGCTCCAGAAAGGAGGTGATCCAGCCGCAGGTTCCCCTACGGCTACCTTGTTACGACTTCGCCCCAGTCACTGAATTGACCTTTGGCGGCTGCTTCCTTGCGGTTAGCCCACCGACTTCAGGTCCCCCCAGCTTCCATGGCGTGACGGGCGGTGTGTACAAGGCCCGGGAACGTATTCACCGCGGCGTAGCTGATCCGCGATTACTAGCGATTCCGACTTCATGCAGTCGAGTTACAGACTGCAATCCGAACTTAGACCGGCTTTCTGCGATTAGCTTGC
>JAJCZW010000150.1 GCA_029262155.1 Gemmatimonadota bacterium | reverse complement strand
AGAGGCGATGCAGGAGCATCGGGTGACGGTGCAAGGGAAGACGTATCCGTTGGACCCGCCGTTCTATGTGTTTGCGACCCAAAATCCAATCGAACTCGAAGGAACGTATCCGCTTCCGGAAGCCCAGTTGGATCGCTTCATGTTCGAGATCGTCATGGACTATCTCCCCGAAGAGGAGGAGTTGGAGGTCGTCCGGTCGACGACGATGATCCAAAATCCAACCTTCCGGCATGCCATCTCCGGGGCCGACATTCTCGCCTTCCAGCAACTGGTTCGGCGGGTGCCGGTCGCCGATGCGGTGACTCGCTATGCGGTGACATTGGCCCGAACCTCCCGGCCGGGCGAAGGTGCTCCCGATTTCATCAACAAGTGGGTGCTCTACGGCGCCAGTGTCCGTGCGGCACAAGGACTCATTCTCGGTGGCAAGGCCCGGGCCCTGATCCAGGGTCGGTACCATGTCAGTTTCGAAGATATCCGTGCCTTGGCGGGCCCGGTGCTCCGCCATCGCATCCTTCTCAACTTTCACGCTCAGTCGGAGCGGGTCACGACCGATACGATCGTGGAGAAGCTGTTGGCCCACGTCGCGGTGCCCAAGAGCGGGATGTAGTAGGTGGCTACCGTCCGACATGACCCCACCGCGGGCACCCGTTTCCTTGACCCTACGGTTTTGGCGACCATCGGCAACCTCGAGTTGCTCGCCCGGACCGTGGTGGAGGGGTTCCTCCACGGGTTGCATCGGTCACCCCATCTGGGTCTGTCGATGGAATTTGCCGAGCATCGGGCCTACAACCCGGGCGATGATATTCGCCGGATCGATTGGCGGGTGTTCGCTCGGACCGATCGATTCTACCTAAAGGAGTTCGAAGCCGAGACCCATGCCAGTGTCACCCTGATGCTCGACATCTCCCCATCGATGGGGTTCACCAGCGGCGGGGTGTCAAAACTCGATTACGCCCGGTTCCTGGCCGCGTCGCTCGCGTGGTTTAGTGGTCGCCAGCGAGACCGTATCGGCCTCCTGACGTTCGATGATCGGGTGCGGGAAGTGATTCCCCCGTCGACTCGCCACCTGATGCGCATCCTGCATGCCCTCGATCGGATGGGTGTGGGGAGTGGGGGGTGTCCAGGGGCGCCGTTGGCGGCGATGGCCGATCGGGTCCGCCGTCGGAGCGTCCTGGTGATCATCTCCGACTTCTATGATGCCCCTGATGCTATCATCGATGGGATCACTCGCCTCCGAGCCACCGGGAGCGATATCCTTGCCTTCCATATCCTCGATCCGGCAGAGCGAGACTTCCCCTACGACGCGGCCGCGACATTCGAAGATCTCGAGAGTGGGGAGCGCCTCCCTCTCGTGCCGGAAGATCTTCGGGGCGACTACCGCAGCATGCTTCAAGAGCATCAGGCCACGCTCGCAAAGCGGATGGGCGCCCAAGGGGTGGATTACGCGCTGTTCGCGACCGACCAGCCTTTGGACCATGCCCTGTTCGAATACCTGTCGATGCGGCAGGCGATGGTGAGGGTGCGCTGATGGGTTTTCTCGTTCCGGCCTTTTTTGCCGGTCTCGCGGGTCTGGCGATCCCGATTTGGATTCACCTCCGGCATCGTGAGCAGAAGGGGGCGATACGGTTCCCATCACTGATGTTTCTGCGTCGCATCCCCTACCGCGAGGTGCGTCGGCAGCAACTGCATCACCTGCCACTCTTCTTGATCCGGGCAGCGGTGTTGATCTTGCTCGCCCTTGCTTTTGCCCGCCCGTTCCTCCGACGACCGGTCGCCGCCGCCACGCTGAGTGGGGGCTCTCAAGAGGTGGTCATCCTCCTCGATCGATCCTATAGCATGGAGTATGGCGGTCGCTGGGACCGGGCCGTCGCCCTCGCCCGAGAGGCCCTGGCTGGGCTCGATCCCGCCGACCGAGCGACGCTGATTCTCTTCGACACCGAGGCAGCGGTGCCGGTCCGTCCGGGGAGCCCTCCGCGATCGGTGCTTCCGGTGTTGGATACCATCCGCCCAGGCGCCAAGGGCACCCGATTCGCACCGGCCCTGAAGGTGGCTCAGGATCATCTTGCGACGAGCGAAATGCCCCGTCGTACCCTCACCCTGATCAGCGATTTCCAGCGAGCGGCGTGGCCCGAGATCGAAGAGATCGCCCTCCCGTCGGGAACGGTCTTCCAACCGCTCAGTGTGGGGGAGGCGTCGTCACCCGACCGACTCATCGCCTCGGTGGAACTCCGGAGAGAGGGTGATGGTTCCGACGTCATTGTGGGCGCACGCCTGCTCGCGCGCGACAGTGCGGTCGGATCGGTTCGGGTCTCCCTCACCGTCAATAACCGGGTCCTGAACACTCAATCGGTCACCCTCCAATCCGGTACCCCACTGTTAGTGACCTTCCCTGCGGTCACCGTGACCGGGACCGTTACCCGTGGGATGGTCCGGATTGAATCGACCGATTCACTCGAGCGGAACAATGTGTCCTACTTCTCCCTCCGCCGGGAGAATCCGCTGGGTATCGTCTTAGGGGGAACCCCGTCGACCAGTGCGGGAGACCCTGACCTCTTCTTGAATCGGGCGTTGACGATTCCCGGCCGACCAGCCGTGCGGCTGGTGGAATCGAATGCGAATCGCCTGGGCCGGGCTGAACTCAGCGGGCCCGATGTCGTCATTCTCCACAATGCACCTCTGCGTGGTGTGGCCGCACGAACCCTGGAGGAACGGGTGCGGGCCGGAGCCGGACTTATTCTCATCGCCGGGGTCAATACTCCTCGGGATGCCTGGCCCGCCTCGCTCCGACCCGCTCAACTCGGTGACGTCATCGACCGCTCTACCGATCGTGGCGGGCGCATGGTCAGTATCGACCGGACCCACCCCGTCTTCGAACTCTTTCGTGGTCCGGAAACAGGCGATTTCTCGAGCGCGCGGTTTTTTCGGTATCGAAACCTCCTTCCTGATGCGGAAGGGCGAGTGCTTGCCCGGTTCGATGATGGACGTCCGGCATTGGTGGAACGGTCGGTTGGGAAGGGAACAGTATTGGCCTTGGCGTCGAGTCTGGGGAATGTCTGGAGCGACCTCCCCGTGCAACCGGCCTTCCTTCCCTACGTCCATGAGTTAGTGGTCTATGCGTCGGGATATCATGCCCTGCCGGCCGCATGGGGTGTGGGAGAAGTCACACGGTTGGCGGTAGGCGACTCAGGCCAATCGGTCGTCGTCACCGCCCCCGCTGGCCGGCGGCTCCGTCGCGAGACAGGGCAGGATATGATCCGATTCGAGGAGCCAGGGTTCTATCACGTCCTGGAACCGGGTGTGGGCGGACGTGAGTTGGCGGCCTACGCCGCTAATGTCGACGTCGAGGAGTCCAATCTCACTCCTCTGGACCCCGCCGAGCTTGCAATTGCGGTTGGGGGAGCGAATAGTGGAGCAGTACCGGTCGCAACCCTGGCGACCGCCACAGAACAGGAAGGGAAACAACGGCTCTGGTGGTATCTCATTGTCGCCGTGGCCGTCTTGGTTGTCGTGGAGACGTTCGTTGGAAACAGGCTCTCGGGTATCGTCCGAGATGTCCCCGCAGGATAAGATGAGGAGAGCAACATGACCTGGACGCGCCACGAAGATCTCCGTTCCATCATTGCGACGGTTCGCCGTCGCTGGCGCCTGCGACTCGTCTTGCGCGGACTCTTGTTGCTGACCGCTGGCACGGTGGCCGCGGTGCTTGTGGCCGGGTTCGGTTTGGATCAGGCCCACTTCGCTCCCGGTGCCATCCTCGCCGCCCGTATCGTGGCCTACGTGGCCGTCGTCGCGTTACTCGTTTGGGCGGTGGCACTCCCACTCCTTCGAAGAACGTCCGATGCCCGGGTCGCGCTTTATATCGAGGAACATGAGCCCGATTTGCACGAAGTACTCATCAGTGCCATCGAGAGTACCGAAGGAGATGCCACGGCACCTGCCCTGGTCGACCGTCTTGTCGCGCAGGCGGTGGCTCGCACCCAAGACCTCGACGAGGGTCGGTCGATCGATCGTACGCCGCTCCGACGGTTTGGGAGTGCGTTGGCTTTCGCCGTAAGCGCGGCTGCGGTGCTCTTTCTTGCCGGGCCACCGCTCCTCAAACAAGCGGCCCAAGTGCTGTTCGTTCCGTGGTCGGATGCCGCGGCCGAAGCGCCGTTCGCCGTCTTCGTCACGCCAGGTGATATCGAGGTGCCCAAAGGCGGCGCTCTCGATGTGGAGGCGATGCTCCGCGGGTTCACGTCGGAGCGCGTCATCCTCCTCTTCCGCCCGATCGATCGGCAGGATTGGGATCGCGTCGCGATGGAGCCCACCGATTCCGCGGGGTACGGATTTCGTCTCTTTGACCTTCAGGAGCCGATGGAGTATCTGGTCGAAGCCGGTGGCGTCAGTTCACCGGTCTTCCATATCGGGGTGACCGATCTTCCCTATGTCGACAACATCGATCTCCTCCTGCGATATCCGACCTACACCGGGCTCGGCACCGAACGGATCGAGCGCGGTGGCGATATTGCCGCACCACTCGGCACCAAGGTTACGCTGATTGCCACACCCACGATGGTCGTTGGGGAAGGGCGGATTCTCCTGGGGACGAAGGATACGATTGCCCTCACACCGGCCGACTCTACCACCCTCGAGGGCACGTTCGCCGTGACTGCAGCCGAGCACTACCGCATCGAACTCCTCGCCGCTAACGGCGTCTGGGTTCCGGCCTCCCTCGAGTACCGGATCGATCCGCTCGACGATCACCGCCCGACGATCTCTTTCAAGACCCCCGGGCGAGATATCCGGGTCACGGCGGTGGAAGAAGTCTTTGCGGAGGCGGTCGCCCGAGATGATTACGCGATTCGATCGCTCACCCTGGTGTATCGGGTCAACGGAGAAGCCGAAGATACGGTTGTGCTCCATCCGTCAACCGCAGCACGACGCGCGGAAGTCAGTGGCGGTTACACCTTCTTCTTGGAAGAGTTTGAGCTTGCCCCCGGCGATCTCATCTCCTACTACGCCACCGCCAGTGAGGAGGGCCCCTCCGGCGCCGGTCGGACGGTGACCAGTGACATCTACTTCATGCAGGTCCGACCGTTCGGGTTGGAGTATCGCCAAGCCGAGCAGCAGGGTGGTAATCAAGGTGGTGCGTCCCCCGAAGGATTCTCCGAGCGGCAACGCCAGATCGTGGCCGGCACCTTCAAGGTACAGCGTGATCGGACAACCGCCACCGAAAAACAACTTCACGAGGACCTGGCGACCCTTGCCCTGTCCCAAGGCCGCTTGAAGGAGCAGGTCACGAACCTCGCCAGCAGGTTGAGCGATCGCATCTCGGTAGGGGCCGACTCCGTGTACCAGATCGTCGCGTCGGAACTCAAGGCTGCCCTTCCGCAAATGAAGGCGGCTGAAGAGCAGCTCGGGGTTCGCAAACCAGATGACGCGTTGCCACCGGAGCAGAAGGCGCTACAACATTTGCAACGGGCGGAAGCGGCATTCAGGGAAGTCCAAGTGAGTCAAGGTGGCGGCGGTGGTGGTGGCGGTGGGGGCCAGGCGAATGCCGAAGAACTCGCCGATCTCTTCGAGTTGGAGACCGACAAGCTCAGGAACCAGTACGAGACGGTTGAACGAGGAGAACGGGAGCAACGTCAGGCCCAAGAGGACGAAGCCGCTGAACGGCTCCGTCAACTGGCCGCCCGGCAGCAACAGGAAAACGAGCGCTTGCAACGTGGCGCCCAGCAGCTTCAGCAGAGCACGCAGCAGGGTGGCGGTGGCGGTGGCGGGGCACAGGGACAGCGCGGCGGTAGTGGATCGGCATCACGAGATGCACAACGACAGCTGGCAGAACAGGCGGAGGAGCTGGCGCGACAACTCGAACGCCTGGCGCGAGAGCAACGTTCAGACGAACTCAATCAGTCCGTCCGGCAGCTCCAAGAAGCCGCCCGCGATATGCGTCGAGCCGCCGCCAGTGGTGGTGATGGTGGGCAGGCTGCCGGTGAGCGGGCATTGGAGCGCATACGTGAAGCCACACGACGGTTGGAGAATGGACGAACCGAGCGCCTTCAACAGGAGATGCGGGGCGCGACCGACCAAGTGGATCAACTGCTCAATCGGCAAGAAGGTATTGCCAAGGATGTAGAGCGATTGCGCCAGCAAGAAGCGGCTGATCCCCAACAGGTGGCTCAACTGATGGAGCGAAAAGACTCCCTCGCCTCGGCCGTCAATGCGTTAGAGGGTACACTCGACCGGCTCGGCCGAGACGCACGACGGGATCAAGGTGAGGCAGCGCGTCGGGTCGCAGAAGCTGCCGGAGCGGTTCGGGACAACCGAATCGCCGACAAGATTCGGTTCTCCAAAGGATTGCTCCGAGGGGCATCGGCGGAATACGCCAACGCGTTCGAGAATCAGATCGCGTCGAACCTCGAAGATGTCCGCGACAAACTCGCCCAAGCGGCAGGGTCGGTCGCGGAACCGGATGAACGACGCATCGGCCGGGCACTCGACCGCACCGGCGACGTCCGCCGCGCGCTACAGTCGCTGCAGGATCGAACCGAACAAGCCCAAGGACAATCGACGGCGAGAGATGGTCAGCCCGGAAAGAACCAGGAGGGGGGGGGGGCAGGGGCGCGTGAGGGTCAGGGACAGCCTGGCCAAGGTTCGCAGGGGCAGCCAGGGCAGGGAGGTAGGGCTGGCAATGGCACACCAAATGGGGGGCAGGGCAATGCCCGTGGAGGTCAGCCCGGTGGGCCGGGGCAGCCCAATGCCGACGGACGTGGACGGCCTGGGCTGATCACTCCCGAACAAGCTCGTCAGTTTGGGAGAGAGTTTGGGGCCCAGCGTTCGGCGATCGATTCTGTCCGACGCGCGTTGGAAGCGGAAGGGATCGACCCAGCCGATCTCAACCGGGTGATCGAGGGTCTCCGAGCGCTTGAGTCGCCCAATGCCTATCGCGACCCTGAGGCAGTGGTACGGTTACAAGCCTCAGCGTTGGAGGCGCTCAAGAACTTCGAATTTGTTCTTCGGAGGACTGTCTATGGTGAAACCGCCGGTCCGGTCGCGACGGGTGCCGACCGAGTCCCGGCTGGCTTCCGTGATGCGGTCGCGGAGTACTATCGATCGCTCGCCCGAAAAAATCCGCCTCGCCCGTAAGTGTGAGGTGCCGATCGGTGGGAGCGTTACCCAGCTCCCTACCGACCGGGTCCGGCGTTAGAACGACCAGTTCACAATCGGGAAGACGGGAAAGGCTCCGTCCTGACTGATGACGTTGACCAGCCCGATCTGCAGACCGTGTAACTGCCGAGCGTAGTTGACAAGACCAATCTGGAGTCCCTTGAAGTTCTGGGCAGTATTCACCAGCCCAAGTTGGAATCCCCCGCCGGTCTCCGTCCCATTGTAGAGCCCATACTGGAACCCTTCGAACTTTCCTTCCACCACGTTGACAAAGTTGTTCTGCACGCCGACAAAATCGTGTTCGACCAGACCCACGATGCCGATCTGGAGCCCTTTGGATGTCCCTGAGGTGGTGTGATTAATGAGTCCAACATCGAGACCTTCGAAGTAGGCGTTGCGTCCGTAGATCAAGTTCAACCGAATTCCCCCGATGGCATCCTCTGCTTTGACAATTTGCGCTGGAGTAATCAGGCTGATCTGAAATGGGTGCTTCTCCTGAGCTTGCACCGACTGAGAAGACGCGATGAGCCCGAGGAGGGCGGTACTGACAGCGATCGAGAGGCGCACAGAAACTCCTGTCTGAGGGTAAGTCTTGATTAGAAGACGCATCGAATGACTGCAGTCCCACACGGCGGTGGAGCAAGATCCACACCGGCAGGGTCTGATGGGCCGGCATCACGGCTGGTCCCCACCGACAGCGTTTCACCCCGCCCCATTGGACGGACAGCCTTCCGTGACCTAATCTCGAGTGTCCATCCATTGGCACATCTAGTCTAAACTTGGAGACAAAATGGCGTTTTTCCCTGCGGCGGGGTTGCTATCTGCGGTTGCCGTTGCATCCCTCGCAGCATGCGGATCCCCGGAAGCTCCAGCGAGTGAGCCGCAGCAGCTTCCCTCGCCGAGCTTCCGGGCAACCTCACCCAACCCCAAGGCCCCACCTGAGACGGCACAGTTCGGGCGGCTCGTGGGATCATGGGATATTGCGGATGAAACACTCGGGACGGACGGTGAATGGACCCAGGGTCAGGGTGCCGAGTGGCATTGGTACTACGCGCTGGATGGTTGGGCCATCCAGGACGACTGGATTGCGCCGGCGCTTTCGGTGGAGGTTCCCGACTCAGCTCAACGTCAGTTCGGGACCAACCTGCGAATCTATAATCCGAAAGAGGCGCGGTGGGAGCTTGCGTGGACGAATAATTTGGGACCGACCATCGCGGAGTTTACTGCCCATGCGGTCGACTCCAGTTTGGTCATGGAGTCGAAGGGGAGTGGTCCAGTGTCTCGGATTACATTCTTTGCGATGACCGATTCCACCTTCGAATGGAAGATGGAGCGGCAACTGTCCGACACCAACTGGACGGAGGTGTATCGCATCCATGGTCGGCGGAGGCCGTAGGCTACTGTTTGGTCACCTCGGGTCGACCGGCCAAGGCTAGTAACTCTCGCTGGGACGAGCCTCGGCTGAGCATCTCAATCGCCTTCCTGACCTGGGCGTCGTACCGGACGGATCGACGGAACGCGAGTGAGTCACCGAATGCCAAGCTGGCAACCCGCTGTTCCAGGAGCCGATCGACCATCGGCTGCACCGCGTCGAAGGTCGCGCGATCGACATCGACGCCAGCCTCTTGGAAGCGAGTGTACAACTCATCGCGCCAGGTGGGTCGGACCGTGAAGTCGTAGGGAGTTTTCCCCTTCTGCTCGAGCGCCACGCCGTAAATCGAGAGATAGATCTGCTGCGACTTTGACCCGACCTTCCGGAGGAACTCTCGCTCGGCGGTTGTCGTTGTGTCCTGGCGGATGATCATGTCTGGCGTCACACCACCGCCACCGTAGACGGTTCGACCAGCATCGGATGTGAAGACAGGCCGCTGGCGTTTGGTGAAATCGGTCTCGCTCGTATCCTGCTCGAATTCGACGAATCGGCCATCGGCCAACTGCTTGTGCTCTCCCTGAATCGAGCGACCGCTGGGGGTGTACCACTTGCCGGTTGTCAGTTTAATCGCCCAACCGTCCTGCAGGGGGAAGAGGGTCTGGACCAATCCTTTGCCGAAAGAGGGGGTGCCGATGACGAGGGCCCGGTCATGATCTTGGAGCGTCCCCGCGACGATCTCTGACGCCGAGGCTGAGAACCCGTCGACCAACACGACAAACGAAAGGCTGTCGATAATCGACGGACGCTTGGCCCGGTAGACCTCCGGATCCTTCCCCCGGTGACGCACCCGGGCAATCTCCTGTCCGGGTGGGAGGAAGAGGTCGCCGATCTGAAGGGCCTGCTCCAGGTCGCCCCCCGGATTCCCTCGAACGTCGAGCACAAATGAACTTGCCCCTTCGCGGCGAAGACGCCGGATGGCATCATTGATGTCCTGGGCCGCCGATTGATTGAACCGCTGAAGGGAGACGTATCCGATCTCAGGGGTCAGGTGGAGTGCGAAGGGGACTGCCGGAACTCGGATCACCGCTCGGGTGATTTCCGCCATGATCGGCTCGGGGATTCCCTCGCGACCGAAGGCGACTGTGACCTTCGTGCCTGGCTTCCCGGTGAGAAGGCTGGAGACCTTGTCGAGAGGCAGCCCGGTGACGTCCGTCGTGTCGACCGTTAGGATGCGGTCGCCGGAGAGTACACCCGCCCCCTCGCCCGGCGTATTGGGGAAGACTTGGGCCACGGTGATGAGGCCCTTTTGATCTTCAATCCGCATGCCAACGCCACCGTAATTATTCCCCAATGTGTTTCGCTGGAACGATGCCAATTGCGCAGGAGAATACAGATCGGCGTAGGGATCGTTCAGGCTCTCGACCAGCCCGCGAGCAGCGTTTTCATAGATCTGCGCGTCGGTCAGGGAGTCGACTGCGTTGTCTCGGATATGGGCCAACACCTGCTTAAAAAGCCGAGCACCCTCCTCGGTGGATCGGGGCGCGTCGGGTGCGGTGCTCTGGAGCATGAAGGCTCCAGCCGCGAGCGGAAAGAGAGTGAGTGCTCCAATCGTCAGCCAGGTCTTTCGTGTCATTCGGTTGCTCCACTCAGTCAAGTTCGTACCGTGATCACACCCTACGAGATGGTGGCGTCCAGGGATTCTGAGGACGTTTGCACCACCCTCCTCGAACACGCCTTGGTTGGGCGAGGGGATCTGCCGACGTCGGTCGACCGACGGCTAGACGCAAAATAACGCCTCCGGTGGCGGGATCGAATGTTTCAATCCGCCACCGGTGCGGGTTCTTTCGCTAAGGCATTGTAATAACAGAGGTTATGCGTCTGGCTGGAGGTTCCCCGCCTTAGCTTTTCCCCAGCAAAACTTCTTCGAAGAAGGCCAGTGCGCGAGCATCTTCCGACTGGCCCAACCAGAAGATCGCCTTCCGCCGGATTTGCGGGTCCCGGTTGGACCGAGCGACCTGGAGCAGGATCGGGACCCCTTGGTTGTCTGGGAGCTGTGAGAGGCCAAAGACAGCATGTTCCCGGACATCACGGTCCTGGGCCTCGTCGCCCGCCAAGTCGGCGAGTCCTCGGGTCGCCGCGTCGCCGGCAGACTGGCTGATCCAAAAGACCGCACTTGTTCGAGTCTTGCTGGGAAGGGTCGCCCGGCGAGCGATTCTCAGGAGGTCAGGCCAGATGACGACGCTGTCAGCGATCGATGCCGCGAAGACCAAGTCATCACCTCCAGCGTCTCCCCGTTCGGCGAGATCGATCAGGCCGCGAGCTGCGGCAGGAGCCGAGACGCTTCCCAAATCAGTGACGCGATCGCCAGTGGTTCGCCACCGACCGCCGACATAGGTCCGGGCCCGGGTCACAACGCCGTCGTCGACGGAGATGCTCACGCGAACGGGGCCTGCCTCACAATCGAATTCCCTCTCATCACTCCGATCATGGGTGGAGATGTTGCGGCCGTTCCCGCAAACCCCTTCCCGGGCTGCATAGCTCAGATGGACCGTCCCGGTGCCGACCGCGGTGATCCGCGTCTCGATGCTCTGCGCGGACAACTGTGGCGTCGAGACCAAGGTGATGGTGGCGAACGTTAGTAACGCAGTGGGGAGGTGTGTCGATGGCATTAGGGCCTCCTCGTCTGCACATCGAGAAACTCGGCGAGGACATCAGCCACGCGAGGGTCATCCGACTGGGAGAGCCAGAAGATTGCCTTCTTCTGCAGCTCACTGTCCCGTTCGGTGCGGGCAATCTTGATCAACTCGTCGAGTGCCGCTTTCCCGTCGGCTTGGGCAAGCACAAAGATCAGGTGTTCCTTCAAATCCCGATTCGTCATGGTCGCGTAGAGTCCGCTCAGGTCTGTGGCTGAGAGGGCGTCGGCTTGACCAGCCCAAAACAGGGCTTTCTTTCGCACCTCGGTGGATTCGCTGGTGTTCTTGGCGACACTCACCAGCCATCGTCCGGATTCCGGGCGATCGATTTGGGAGACAGAGAAGAGAATTCTTTCCTTCAGGTTGGCGTCGCGAGTCCGGCCAAAGAGGTCCTGGAGAAATGTGGCGTTTTCCGCGGTCTCGCTCTGACCCAACCAAAAGACCGCTTTCTCCCGCGTCTCCTTCGGTGTATCGGTGCGGCTGGCATAAGCTCGGAGGGCGGAGTCGGCGCGAGGGCTCTCGTGTTGTGAAAGTGCAAAGACGGCACGCTCCTGCAGATCGCGATCCGTGTTGGTGCCAAGAATACTCACGAGGGCTTCCACCGCAGCATCGCCTTCGACCTCGGAGAGCCAGAACACCGCCTGGCTTCGAACCTCTGGATCGGGATCGGTTTTGGCGACATTCAAGAGCATCGCGCCGGTTTCAGGGGTTTCCTGTTGTGAGAGCATGAAGACCGCCCGGCGTCGCAGGCAGGCCGACCCGGCGTCCCGTCGGGCGAGTACGCGGCGGAGGATCGGGACGGCTCGTTCTGAATCCATCTGGAGGAGCGCATTCAAGGCAGCCGATTGCACACCATCGTCCGAGTCCCGACATCCATCGGCTCGCCCCGTGGTGACTCGTGGTTGTCGCGGCGATCGTGGCGATGTCGGAGCCACCGCGCCTAGGGCAGCGACATCGATACGTCGGGATGCGTCTTCGTCGCCCTGACGGGCCAGTTCACCGAGTACGCGCGTGAGCAAGGCTGAACCATCGCCACGGGTTGCTGCATCAGGATGTCGGTCGGCCTGTTCATCCAGGAGGCTGACCGCCCGTCGGAGGTTGCCCGAACCTCCCAGCCGATACTTCGCGTACGCCTCCCAGTAGAAGGCATCGGGCGTATACCCGGAGCGGGGATACCGACTCCGGATCTGCTCGAAAAGGGTCGAGGCGCGGGTGTAGTCACTCCGGTTGAGCGCCTGCCGTGCGGCCCGGTAGACAGAATCCGCCGGATCTTGAGGATTCCATGCGACTGGTGGATTCTGCTCGAATATCCTTGGCCCAATCCGGAGTGAGGGCCCAACGCCACGCCAGGCCATGTTCCCTCGGAGCTGGCGAAGGGCCCGCCCCGGCCGCTGCAGAGACTGGGACACACCGAACATTGAGGGGCCCGCGGCGGCCAGGCTGGCACGCGCATCGGCGAGAGCCTGTGCCACGGCGGATCGTACCTGCTGGCCGAGAAGGGAGGGGGGAGCATCACGATGACGAATCTGCATCGCCTGGGTAGATCCGGCGATCATCGTGGTGATAAGTGCTGTAAGCGTCAGTGTACGCATCAGAGTTCTCCAAGAAGCCGAAGAGAGGTGCCGCCGGCAGGGATGGCCGTGCGAAGACGAGGAAGGAGTTCCCGCTGGTTAAGGCCGTCCGCGATCAAATCACGATCCACGGGCCGATCGGTCGGTGCCTGAATGATCTGGGCGAGGACGAATTCCAGGTCTTCGAGCAGTGCCTGTGTCTTCCGATCAGTCATAGCCTTGGTGTCGAGCAAGAGTCGCGTGGTGGTCAGCAGGTCTCGGGCGAGAGCGGCAAACGATTCACCCTCTTGGCCGGTGCGGAACGATGTGAGCAAGGTTTCCACTGCACTCAGATGTTGCACGGTGGCAGCGGAGAGGGCGACGGTGGATTCCGGAGAGGACGACCCAGCCACCGGAGAGACGGCTGTGGTAGGCGCCATGATCCGGCCGAGCCCGATGCCCAGAACGAGGGCGGCCGCGATGCCGGTGATCCAGCCGGCCACCACGAGCGGACGGTGGTGGAATGTGGCGTGCGGGCGTGGGGCAGCTTGTGCGATACGCTTTGCCCGAATGCCAGCCCAGATCTCGTCCCGTGGGGTCGGTGGTGGCCGACGGAACTCATCTCGGATCAAGGAAGTCAACGGATCGTCCTGGGGGTCGTGGTCGGTCATGCAATCCATTCTCCTGCAAGGTCAGCCAGGGTGAGTCGGAGTCGGGCACGCGCTCTCGAGAGCTGTGCCTTCGAAGTTCCTTCGCGCACTGAGAGTACGGAGGCGATCTCTTGATGGGTGTAGCCCTCGACGTCGTGCATGAGGAACACCGTGCGATAGCCCTCGGGAAGGTCGTTCACCGCATCATGCAATCGCTCCTGCAGGAGCGGGGTGTTGGATCGGTCCTCCGTCCCCACATTCTGTACTGTATCCAAAGCGACCTCCCGACTACGAATACGTTTGACCTTGCGCTGCCCATTGTAGATCACCGATATCGCAATCGACGTGAGCCAGGTACTGAACGCCGCTTCTCCGCGAAATCCTGCAAGGCGGTCAAAGGCGCGGACGAAGGTGTCCTGGGTGTAGTCGGATGCCAGGTCGGCATCTCCCACCATGCGGTACGCCAGCCGATAAATCCGATCCACGTGCTGGTCGTACAACTCCCGTTCCGCATTGGGATCCCTGGCGAGGACGCGATCAATCAGTCGGGTTTGGTCCACTCGCTCCGTTCCGCTCAAGGATGCCTTCTGCCGTCTTGTGCTATCAGACACCGCACCCCCTCGGAGGGTTGCGTGGGAGGGATGGGGAAGGTGCCGCTAGGGGACGGGCAGCCCCATTTCGTGGCCAAGTCCCGCGAGGAGACCGGCATAGAGTTCAATGCCGTCCCACAGGTTTTGGATCCGGAGGTTCTCGTCGGCCCCGTGCTGGTTGTTGTCGTGATTGACCATCGGGACCACGATCAGCGGCACGCCGAGCACTTCGGCGAAGTGAAAGAGGGGAAGGCTGCCACCCAAGGTTGGAACCTCGATTGCGGGCTCTCCCAGGGTCGCGGTGGCGATGCGAGTGATCGCTCGGGCGATCGGGAGGTCGAGTGGTGTGCGAACGGCGGGGTAGCCTGTTCCCCACGTCACTCGGACCAAACGGGTGTTGGTCGCGCGGGTAAGAGAATCGGGCGGGGTGCTGACGATGGTGAACCCCTGCTTTCGAATGTGGGCTTCCACCAGGGCGCGTACCCGATCGGGCTGTTGACCCGGCACCAGGCGGAAATCGATCGCGGCATAGGCCACCGGTTGGATCACGTTGGCGGCACCGGCCCGCGCGGGGCCACCATCCAGTCCATCCAGGTTGAGCGCCGGAAGGGTGAGTCGTTCGGCTAACGGGGCGTTGTTCGCTTCGGTCTGCCCTATGCCGAGGGCAGCCCGGAGTTCGTCATCGACAGAAGGAATTGATGCGAAGGCCCTACGATCGGCTGCCGTCAGTGGGGTGATATCGTCGTAGAATCCGTCGATCGTGATCACACCTTCGGGATCGCGCATTGAGGCAAGAAGATGCACGAGGAGGACGTTGGGATTCGGAGCAAAATTCCCATAGTGCCCCGAGTGCAATGGTCTGGTGGGCCCAAAGACAGACAATCCGAGTCCCATGACACCACGGACGCCGAAGACGATCTGGGGACGACGCGATTGATGAACCGGGCCATCGGCGAAGATCCACCCATCGGAGGTGAGGCGGTCACGGTGTGTCTCCAACATCTGGCGGAGGTGCCCCGATCCGGCCTCCTCTTCTCCCTCCAGGAACACTTTGAGGTTGACGGAGAGGGGGATGCGCTGCGCCTTCAGCGCATCGAGAGCGGTGAGGAGAGCCACGATCGGTGACTTGTCATCACTCGCCGAACGTCCGTATAGCCGGCTTTCGGGGTCGACCCGTTCGGTTGGGCCCGGGAGCGGAATCTCCGTCCCACCGGCAAAGAGCGCCTGAGAACGGAGGACCGCTTGGTACGGGTTGGATGACCATTGGGTCGAGTCGACCGGCTGCCCGTCATAGTGGGCATAAAACACGATCGTGCGAGAAGCGCCCGGCGTCTGCTGTTCGGCAAAGACGACCGGTGGAGAGCCAGGCGATTCCAAGAGGCGTGCAGAGAAGCCGCGGGCCCTGAGGAGGTCTTGGAGGGTAGCGGCGTTTTGTCGTATGCGGATGTCGTCTGCTGCGTTGTTGGGGATGGCGAGCAGGTCGACCAACTGTCTGACGATGGCGCCTTCGTGCGCCAGGCGATATTCTCGTACCGCCTTGCGAACGTCCGCCGGAGACATCGTCTGGGCGGCCAGGCGACCCGAGATACTCGACACGATGAGAAGGAAGAACGAAAGACGCATGGGGTAGGCTCCAGCTGCCAAGGGAAACAATGTAGAATAGGCGCTCGTCAGAGTGAACACATCGATTCAGTACTGAATTGTAGGCGATGTCAACCGATACTCCCCACGTTGGAGCTCATGTGTCATCCAACACCTTTCGATTCGAGCGCTCCCTGGTCCGGTTTCTCGAGGAACTCCAAGAGCATAACAATCGCGAGTGGTTTGCTCGCCACAAAGAGCGGTACCAGGCGGAGGTGCAGACGCCCGCTCTCGCGTTCATCGAGGCCATGAAGCCTCGCCTACGCAAGACGATCTCTCGGCATGTCACAGCCGACGCGAAGAAGTCTGGTGGGTCGATGATGCGGGTGTATCGGGATACCCGATTCTCCCGAGACAAACGTCCCTACAAAACCAACGTTGGGATTCAATTTCGTCACGCCGCCGGAAAGGATGTTCATGCACCCGGGCTCTACCTCCACATTGAGCCCGGAAACCTCTTTCTCGGCACCGGGATCTGGCACCCCGATCGTGACGTCCTGACCGGGATTCGAGCGGCGATTGTGGCGCGCCCCAAGGCGTGGATCAAGGCCCGAGATCACATTCCCTTTGTCGATGCCGGCTTTGCCCTGACCGGCGACAGTCTGAAACGAGCCCCCGCCGGTATTCCGGTCGATCATCCGCTGATCGTGGATCTCCGTCGGACCGATTTCATCGCTATTAAGAAACTCCGTCCCCAATCTCTCTTGGCCGCCGACTTTGTGGACCGCGTCATCGAGGACTATGCCAGCGCCAAGCCGCTGATGCGGTTCCTATGTACCAGCTTGGATCTCCCCTGGTAGCGAGAGCTACTGAGGGAAGGGTGTCGGGTCAATTCCTGGGATGATGCGCATTGCGTTTTCGTAGTACAGCTTCCGCAAGACCGTATCGGGGAGTCCGAGTCCGTACATCTTCCAGAAGGCGTGCCGTTTCCGATAGTAGTCGAAGTATTCGTCTTCGGTCTCAAGGACCCGGAAGTAGACCGGATACTCCTCAGGGGCCCAGGAGTCCTTTCCAAACAACACCCGATCCTGGTGTCGGATGAACCAGGCCCGGGCATGACGGGGCTGCCGTCCGAGTTCGGCGAGGACCGCTCCGATTTCGGTATACACATTCGGTAACCGGTCGAGGAGCTGTCCCAGTCGGTCGAGATCACCACCCATCCAGTCGAGATGAGCGGCAATGAAGTTGGTCTCCGGGTGCTTTTCAAACACGTGATGCTGTTCCCCCATGATCTGTTCCCACGAGGGGTACCGGTTGGGTGGGCGAGCACGGCTCGGGATCTGTTTAAGCTCCAGCCAGCGCTCGTTGAACTTGTCATGCGGCTCGAAAAATGAGGCCGGTTCTCCGGTATGAATCAAGACGGGAATCCCCAAAGCACCGGCCTTGTCCCAGATGGGGTCGAGCCGGGGGTCATCTGTGGGGACCCGTGTCCCGCTCTTGTCGCGAAGGGTGAGACCAAGATTCTTGAAAATCTTGAGTCCCTGCGCGCCGGCTCGCACGTCCGCTTCGAGTTGGATGGCGGCACGGGTGCCGAAATCGGGTTCATCGATCTTCGAGAAGTCGACATTGGCGAAGAGCAGAAACCGCGTCGGGTAGCGGTCTCGAAGGGATGCGATCCCCTGGCGCAGGTCGGCTCCGGAACGGCCACTCAGGTTCACCATAAGGCCCATGTTGAGGGCATCCATATCGCTGACTAGCTGTGCGACAGCTTGGCTATCGAGGTTCAGGCGTTGATGGTTGTGAACGTCGATGAACGGATAGCGCGCCCGAGAGATCTCGTGGGTGGGCACCTTGAGTGTTGAGCGTGGGGTATACTCTTCGACCGTCATCTGGGCGCAGGCCCGGGGCAATCCAACAACCAGGGTGAGGGCAACGATGCTGGCGGATGGTCCGAATCGTCGCAGGGTTGGGGACGATCCGAGTGGCCGGGATATGGGCATACGACCCCTACGAGGAGAGCGGTGAGTGAGATTCCGGCGGTTGGGCTAGCATCGCCACGATCTCTTTCAGACATCGGACGGCCACGCGTGCCGTCATGCCGTCGTGATCGAGAGACGGGATGTACTCCACGAGATCGGCGACGATGAGGCGCCCTCGCAAACGACCGAGAATCGTCAGGACCTCCCGCACCGTCAGGCCACCCGGTTCGGGGTGCGCCACCGCCGGTGCCACGCCGGGGTCGATGACATCCATGTCAAGCGAGAGGTAGACTGGGCCGGGCGCGAGCGCGGCGAGTCCGGCCTCCCAATCGTCAGGTGCAAACGATGCGATACCGTGGAGATGCGCCACCGCTCGTTGGGGTTCGGTCATGCTTCGGATTCCGATCTGAACGATCTGATCGGCCAGGCCTTCTTCTGCTATGCGCGCCATAGGACAGGCGTGCGAGAAACGATCCCCGTTAAACTCTGGGTAACAATCGGGGTGGGCATCGAGGTGGAGGAGTTGCAGGGTTGGGTGAAGTGGTCGTACCGCACGGAGCATTGGGAGAGAGATAGAATGATCTCCACCAAGCACGACGAGCGGGCTGCCAGAACGAGAGAGATAGGGACCAAGTTGTTCATAGATCGTGGTGATGGCCGACCATCCGCCCAACCGCGAGTGGATGGCCAGGTTCCCCCGATCGTCGAGTTGGGTCGTGATGTCAAACCCATCCAGGCACCAGGTGTTCCCTGACGGGTCGACCAACATCTCACGGATTGCATCTGGCGCGTCGGCGGCCCCCCGCAGGCCTGAGGCGCCCCCATCATAGGGGATGCCGAGCAGCGTGACGGGGCGCAAGGGCAGGGGAGTAATTTGGGGCACGTTTTGAAAGGTGGGCGTCTCCGACGCGATGGCAAGTCCCGGCACCCGTTACAAGGCCGTGACATTCCGCGGCCTGTCCTGTGACGTCACTCCCTTTTCTTGAGTTTGTCGCACGATGTCATCCCCAACCGGAGGGTTTGTGAGAGCGATAACCCGATGCCTCATCGCTGTTCTACTTGGCGGTATTGTTCCATCGCACGCATTCGCTCAGGATGCCTCGTTGGATTGGTGGGAGCGGATCAGATTCAGCGGTGATATCCGGATCCGTCACGAGGCGTTCTTTCAGGAGGCGGCACCGACACGGACCCGTTTCCGATTTCGATTTCGGCTTGGGCTTACGAGCCAGATCAATCCGGATTGGCGGGTGGGTTTTAGGGTTGCCTCAGGGAATGCCGACAATATCACCTCGACCAACCAGAGTTTTGACGGGCTATTCGATGGGAAATCGGTTTCCATCAACCGGGCGTATGTCCAGTTCGCCCCAGCGTCCTTTCTTGGGTCGAACCGACCGATCCTAAGTTTCACCGGGGGCAAGTTCTCTCCCCAACACTTCAAACCCTCCGCCGGAATGGGGTCGGAACTGGTCCTCGATGGCGATGTCACGGTGGAGGGATTTCACGAAGCCGTAGGTGTGCTTCGGGCGGGGCAGGGCCTCTTGCGTCGAATCGATCTCCATGCCGATCAGTGGGTCCTGGATGAAGTAGGTTCGGGGCCGGATGCCTGGATGTTCGGTGGACAGGGTGTGGTCACCCTCGGGTTAGACTCCTCCCGCACCACCCTCACCCTCGCCGGGGGTGTCATGCATTACAGGAGGCCGGATCTGATTGCACAGGCAGGTAACAGCAACGACCAGTTGGTTATCAGCAACGGGGTTCGTTTGCAGGACGGATCTGTGGTTGACGGTGGTGTCCCCTTCAAGCCGACGGCCAGCAACCCCATCATCGGGTTCCTGAATGGGTTCACGATACTCCGGGGGGCAGCGGAGTTCGTCATGCGTCCGCGTGGGGCGTCACGACCGTTTGGTATCTTCGTCGATGTGGCTCACAATACTGAGGCGGTCCGAGACAACGATGCCATATGGGTTGGGGCGAGTTGGGGCGAGCTGCGCCGAAGCGGTGATATCCGTCTCGCGGCGGCATTCGCCAGGGCGGAGAAAGAATCGACTGTCTCAGCGCTCAGCTATAGTGATTTCGGTCGGTCCGGAGGGACCAATGTCCAGGGGCTCATGCTACAGATTGAAGTGCGCGCGGCTCGCGGGGTGACGATGTCGGCCAAAGACCATCTCGTCACGCAGATCCGATCGCCGGCAGGGCAGCCAAGCCCATCTCTCCACCGTCTTCAGCTCAATACGGCGGTCTCTTTCTGACCCTCCCCCCCCCCGGGACAGATGGCGACCCTTACGGTGTGATCCAGCCCGCTGGCGTCCAGGGGGTCGGCACAAAAAGGGTTGACTCAAAGGCCATTCCAATCTTCATCTCCCGATACTCCTCGGTGATCGTTGGCTGGCCGCCTTGGAAGAAGCGTACTTCCGGCGCAATCCATCCTTTGCCGAGTGGTTCATACCGGTTGAACTGAGTATCTGCCATTCCCCGATTGCCCGGCATCGGTTCCAGGAGACGCACAAAGACCAGTCGTTCTTCGTCGATCCAAAACTGGTGGCTGGTCGAGTCGCCGGTCGCGGCCCCAACCACAATGGTGGGTCTGCCCTGCCAGGTCGTACTGTGCACCTGCGTAAGGTCCACTCCCATGGCAGTCAACTTGGCGAGGGTCTCTTCGACCGGGAGGAAATAGACATCAAAACCGAGGAGCAACAGGGGGTGGACCCGTGGAATCGTGTTGGCCACGGTACCGCCAGTCAGGCGGAAGAGGGTGTCGTTTCGAAAGATCAAACTGTTACGGTCCTCAAGTGGGGCGATGTCAATCCGAAGCTTGCCGGGAAACTCCATGGCTTCATACCAAGTCTGGGTCGAACCGTTGGGAAAGGTGGTGGTTTGCACGAACGTGAACGTCCGATACCACTTCCCGGCGTACCGGTCATGCATGGCCTGCACGACCTCAGCTCCGGTCTGGAAGGTTGGATGATCGAGGGTCGGTGCCCCAGCGGACGCCGCCAGGGTCGCGGTAATGATGAGAGATAGGATCACAACATGCTCCGCCGATGATGGGAAAGGACTCACTCCTGTACGAGAGCGGTATTTCTTTGGTTTCCAGACCTATCCAGTCGACCGAAATCGGCATAGGTTTGGCCCATGGCTTCTTCATCTGATCGATCCCGTGGTGTTGCCTTTGTCCTCGCACTCTCCTTGGGTGTGTTCGGTGCTCACCGATTCTATGCAGGCAAGATAGGAACCGGGTTGCTTCAGCTCGTCACCATGGGTGGGATGGGGATTTGGTACCTCTACGATGTCATCATGGTAGCGAGTGGAGGCTTTCGCGATGTCGATGGTCGCCGGATTTCAAGGTGGAGCCTCGACGATCCTGACGATATCCATCAGGTACCATCGGAGATCCTGGACGAGCTGTACTCCCTCCGGCAGGATGTCACCGAACTCCAGGAACGACAGGACTTTACGGAACGACTCCTGTCCCAATCCAACGAACCTGCCGGTGGACCATACCCCACCCCACGTTGACCGGTCGCGACGTCACCACTCGGTTGGCAACTGCCAGATCTCCACTCGGTTCCGGGACAGAAACGGAATGGCGATCCGGTTTCGCTTCGAATCCACACCCAGATCAGCTCCTTCTCCTCGGAGGAGGATAAGATCGGAAATCTGACCGTCGGCCAGAAGCTGAACCGCTGAATCAACCTGGCTCACGACCAGCAATCGGGAACCCACGAATTCGATTCCGTCTCGAAGGCCTCCCGGGCTCGGTCCGATGACGGACACGGCAAGGGAATCTGGATCCCAGGCCAGGAGGCTGTCCCCTTCCCACGGTGCGATGACAAAGCGGTGGGAGGGTGCATCCCACGCGATGCCATTGGGTGCAAGGAGTCCTGGCCCCGCAATGGCGATCGACGCGTCGTCCCCCAGCACCTTGTAGATCCTTGAGCGACCGGTGTCGGTGATGTAGAGGGCGCCATCCGGACTCACGGCGACATCGTTCAGAAATCCTGGCCCCAACGCGCTCAGGTCGATGTACCGGATCTGGGCGCCGGTATGCCGGTCGAATCCATGCAGGGATTCGAGGTCAACGACCCATAAAGTATCGCCAACGATGGTCATACCGCGTGGGGCGTGCAGTGGCTGTCGGGTCGTGCCAATCGCAAACCGACCCGAGCGGAGATCACCGGACCCGGTGATCTGACTGATGAACCCGTTTCCATCCCGTGCACTTCCGTCCCCATTAAAATTCGAGACGAAATAGATGTCCAGCTCGGGGTCGTAGCGCACCGATTCGGGACCATCAAGGCCGTCAACGGCCAGGACGAACGCCGAGGCGGAATCGAGAAGAGGCCACCCTGCCTGGGGTTGCGTGCTCTCCTCGTCCGACGGAGAGCACGCGAACGATCCCGCCAGGAGGAGTACTGTGATCGCGTGGAAGCGGGTTCGGGGCTTACCGACGGTCGGGGGGGCCGACGTCATTCGACGATTACCGTCCCTGCCATTCCCGCTCCCGGGCTCCCGTGAACCGAACAGAAGTAGTCAAAGGTTCCCCCGACCGGGAAGATCTGATCATAGCTGGAGGGTGCATCGAAGGTCTGTGGTGAAGCGGGACTTTGGGGAACGGTTTGGGGGGGCACCGGAAGCACGTTGTGATCGATGCTTCCTTCGTTCCAAGTGAAGGTCACGATACCACCTGCCTGCACCACCGTCGTGGCCGGAACGAACTGGTTGTTGCGGACCGAGACCGTCGCTGAAAGAGTAGCGTCGAGGGACGTTGCCGTAAACGACACGGCGACAGTCGGGTCCTCCAAGAGCGAGGCCCGGACGGTTTGGTTTCCGGCTGTCGCGCCCAGTGTCCAGGTTGCGAACGTGATGCCATCGACGTCGGTGAGGGACGACGCTGGGGTCACTCTCCCACTGCCACTGCTAACGGTCCATACGATTGTGCGGCCACTCTCCGGGTGGCCGTTGATTAGTAGACGAGCCCGAAGAGGGCTCGGCAACGGTTGATTCGCGAACCCGGATTGGTTGTTTCCGCTCGGTGCGGCCTGGGTAAGCAATGCCGCGACGAGAGGACTCCCGGGGTCGCTTCCGCCGCACGCGACGCTGCCGATAAGCACCATCCCAACGATCGACTTCCACGCTCTGGTCATAATTCTCCTCTGTTGCCTCAGGGCCCGGTGTATGGATACACTTGGCACGTCTCCCGACTGTCATATTACCTACGGTGTCTTCACCCGGAGTGTTCTGCATGGAACAACGAGCGGTCACTTTCCTCAAGGCCCTCCTCGATGCCCCTGGTCCTTCAGGGTTTGAGACGATGCCAGCCAGAGTGTGGCGCACGGAGGCCGAACAGGTGGGAGCCGACGTTCGGGTGGACGTCAGTGGGAACAGCTTCGCGACCCTGGGAAACCCGACGATGGGACCCCATGTCATGTTTGCGGGTCATGTGGATGAGATCGGGCTCATGATTATCCATGTGGACGACGACGGGTTTGCCATGTTCGATCCGATCGGCGGGTGGGATAGTCAGGTTTTCGTTGGGCAGCGAGTCACGATTCTGGGTCGGGAGGGGTTGGTCCCCGGGGTCATCGGGAAAAAAGCGATCCACCAGATGGAACCGGATGATAGGACGAAGGTGTCCAAACCCAAAGATCTTTGGATCGATATCGGTGCCTCGTCACGGGAGGAGGCGCTCACACTCATCCGGGTCGGTGATCCGGCGGTTCTTGCAGGTGGTGCGATCGATTTCCCCAACGGTCGATTGGTGAGCCGTTGCCTCGATAACCGGATAGGGGCTTTTGTGGTGCTGGAAGCCCTTCGGCTCTTGACGACCGATCCTCCGACGGCGGCTGTAACGGCGGTGGCGACCACCCAAGAGGAAATCAGCTACACCGGCGGGGGAGCGCGGACCTCGGCAACGGGGATGGTCCCGTCCGTCGCGCTGGTGGTGGATGTGACCCATGCGTCGGATCATCCGGGTGGGGCCAAGAAACGGCAAGCCAAGATCGCACTTGGTGGTGGCCCTGTGCTGAGTCGCGGGGCGGCGGTGAATGGCCCGGTGTTCGACCTGCTGATCGAGGTGGCGGAGTCAGAATCGATTCCCTATACGATCCAAGCGGCCCCACGGGCGACGGGCACCGACGCCGACGCGATCTTCACGTCGTCGGCGGGCATTCCGACGGGGCTCGTCTCGGTGCCGAACCGGTACATGCATAGCCCGAATGAAATGGTAGCCCTGGAAGACCTCGTCCTCACCGCGCGGCTCTTCGCTGCCTTTGCTCGGCGGGTCACGTCCACACATGATTTTATTCCGAGATAGTGTGCCGTTAGTCTGAGACAACTGTTAGGGCGTGCTCGACTGCCTTCCGGACCTTCGAGTCACTATCGTCGAGGAGCCCGCGCAGGGCGGGGGCAGCGGCCCCTCCTGCGAGGGTGAGGGCCTCAATCGCTGCGAGTCGCTCTCCGCGCTGTCGTCCCCGGAAGAGTTTCGCCTCCGGTTGGGCCGCCCGGAGGATGGCTTGCACCGCATCGGTGGTGCCAATACGGCCGAGCGCCCGCAACATCTCCCGACGAACATCCGGATGCTCTTCGCGTTCGAGGAGGGCGGCCAGAATCATGGCCAGGGCCCGCCCCCGGCGTCGTCCATCGAGGTGCATGAGCGCTTCGAGTCTCACCGAGGCCGAGGCGTCGCGCAGTATATTGCGTATGGGCTCCATCGCACCGGAGGTCCCGAGTTTGGCCAAAGCCCCAGCAATCGCCCGGCGAACCCGCTCGTCCTCGTGGTGTGCCCGTCGGGCCAGCTCCGGAATCGCTTCGACCAGGTCCATGTCTCCACACAAATCGGCTGCGTTTCGTACCACATACCAGGTGTCGTGGTGGAGATGGTGGATGATGATTCCGGCGTTTTCGGTCATGCTGGTCAGTGCACTGTAGTATCCCCGCCGTTCAGTCATACCCTCGGTCTGGACCAACAGGTCCATCAACACCTCTGTGGCGTCTCCGCCGACATGCCGAAGAAGTGTGGTCGCCTCACGCCGATGGGACCCCACTCCGGTGGCCCGCGCCACGGCATCAAGTGCCGGTCCCGTGATAAGGCGTCGAAGGGCCAGTCGGCAGCTCTGACGGAACGGTTGGGTCGGGGCCGCTACCAAGAGATCGACGATGCCGAGCCCGATCGTGAGGGCCTCATCCCAGTTCTCTGTGGAGGTTGCCAGGCGACCCCGCTCAACAAGCTCTTCAAGCGGTTTCCTGAATTCCGGGAGGTTCGTGTCTGGGAGGATTACACCACCCAGCATCTCGGCATCTGCGGTGGAGACGTCTCTCGGAGTTTGGAGTAGTGGTTTATCCTCCGGTTCGTGCACGACGATTCCTGCTGCACTCGATTCAATCCGAATGGCCTGCTGTACGACTGGATCCAAGGTGTGCAGCAAGGCGCTAAAGGTCGAGTATGTGCCTGGAGGGACGCCGAGCGAATCGGCAAGGGAGAGAACGGTGGCGGCTGTCGTGTTGGGTGGGAACTCTAATCGCCCAACATCGTGCACCAACATGGAGTCGGTGAGTGCCGTGGCGCCGGGTGTATCCGGATGGATGATCTCGCCATTGACCCAGAGCGCCCCAACTTGCGCTTCTACCGCGAGCCCACTGTCGGCGAGATACGCGCATAGCCGATTGGCAACCGTTCTCTGTGCGACCTTGTTATCGACATCATGGCGGACTAGATGGACCAAGAGGGCCAAATCCGCGACGGCAAGCGGTGTCATTCCCATAGGCTGTAACTTAGCAAGATCTGTGCACAAACTGCTCGACGGCGGTCGCCAGGGTGGGGAGCCGCCAATCCGGCGGATCCAAAGCCAGTTCCCGGACGATTCCCGCCAGCGGGTGCGTCATCTGAAGGGTCGCTTGATCGGCCCACAATGACGCAATCGGCTGCGACGAACTGAGATGCCCCGACCTCAGCGGAAGGACCCGATGGAGCACCTCGGCGGCAAAGAGAGGGTCGTGGGTGACGGCGAGAATACTTCCTCCACCACCGACGTGGTCTCGGAGAACCCGATGGACCACGCCACGGAGATGGCGGTCGAGTCCCGCCGATGGTTCGTCGAGAATCAGTAGGGTCGGTTTCGACACGAGAGCCGTTGCGAACGCCACCATGCGTCGCAGTGGGACTGGCAAGTCATAGGGG
Source organism: Gemmatimonadota bacterium (assembly GCA_029262155.1). Lineage (GTDB taxonomy): Bacteria > Gemmatimonadota > Gemmatimonadetes > Gemmatimonadales > GWC2-71-9 > OFTM291. The sequence continues at coordinate 22,063 of JAJCZW010000150.1, read as the reverse complement.
TGCTCGGAGGCGACATCGTCGAGCCCCACCAGCTCCAAGATGGACTGGATCCTGGCGGCACACTCTTGCTCGGGGATACCGAGCTGCCGGAGCCCAAAGCCGACCTCCGCCACGACCGTTCGAGCGAAGAGCTGCGACTCAGGATGCTGGAAGAGATATCCCACGTCCTTTGCAAATTGCTCAGGTACCCGGTCCCGGGTCTCTTGACCCACCGTGGTAACGACTCCCTGCGAAGGCTGGAGCAGGGCCATCGCAAGACGTGTGATGGTCGTTTTACCGGCCCCGTTCGGTCCGATCAGTCCGACAGCTTCTCCTGCCGCAATCGTGAACGAAAGATCCTGTAACAGCGGGGTGTGTCGGGTGTACCCGAAGGACACATTCCGGAAGGCGAGCGCCGCATTGGTCATCGACGCCACACTGCGAGTGCCTCGGCTTCGGTCACCGGGGTGGTGTTGGGTCGGGTGTGCGGGGGATGGTAGCGGACCTCCCGGGCCAGCGTGGCGACCGAGGTGCTTCCGGCTCCACATTCCCACACTTGCTCGCTCTGGAGAATGCTCTTTGGGGGTCCGTCGGCAAGGACCCGTCCGCGGTGCAGCAGGAGACAACGGTCGGCTAGGGTACAGAAGAGGTCGGCGTCCTCGCTGGCTATAATGACTGCTGCCCCCCGCTGGGCTTCGTATCGTAGAAGGGAGGCGAGCTGTGCGCGGCCTGCGCCATCGAGTGCGGTGGTGGGCTCGTCGAGAAGCCAGAGATCGGGTTGGGTCGCTGCCAAAGCGGCGAGGACCACACGTTGCGTCTCTCCACCACTGAGGGTGGCAGGGTCACGATAGGTCAGCGCAACGAGGTCCATCCGAACCAGCACGTCGTCCACCTGCTGACGAATGCGGCTGGGAGCCCATCCGAGATTCGCGGGAGTATAGGCGACCTCTTCCCACACGTTGGCTGCCACCCCTGAGAGTTGGACTCTTGGTTCAGGGAGGAGGAAAGCGGTGCGCCCGTGAGTGTGATCGGAGGATGCGGGGTCGACCCCTAAGGTTCGAATCCGTCCGGCGACGACGCCCCCAAGGTGGCGAGGGGCCACCCCGGCGATCAGGGCGAGGATCGTGCTGGCCCCGGCACCGGACGCACCAAAGAACCAGGACAGTTCACCCGGCTCAAGATCAAATGTTATTCCGCGAATGGCTGGTGCTGGCGCATCAGGGTAGCGATAGGTAACCGCGTCGAAACAGATGGTCTTCATCGGAAGATCCGCCAGAAGAACAGCAGAACGACGCTGAGGAGGGCGAGGAGTCTGATCCACCGGTCGGCCAGAGAGTCGTGCGGTGGATCGAGCGGTGTCCGCACGCGGGATGAGGTGGCGCCACGAGTCTCCAGAGCCACCGCCCGGTCGTCGACCTCAATCAACGCTGCGAGCAGCAGGGGGCCGATGAGGGGGCCCAGCGCACGCACGCGCGTCACGGGGGACCCCCGGAGCCGAAGGCCGCGGGATCGCTGGGCCGCCACGATGGCGCTGGCACGCTGCCGAAACCGGTGGATCGTATGGAGCGTCGAGACCGCGAGAAAGGCCGTGAGGTACCGCCGGCGGCCACCCCCGGCTGCGACAGAATCAAGCAGGCGAGATGGGGTGAGGGTTTGCACCATCGCGAGGGTCATGGTGATGATGGCGCCGAGCCGGGCTCCTTGCGCGATGCCAGCGCGGAGCCCTGCTCGACTGAACGTCAGGCCGAGCAACGCGAAGGGGTCCGGGCCGGGGTCACCTTGAACGGCCAGGATGAGGATGAGGAAGAACCAGAGTGGTGCGGCGATCCAGAGAGCGTGAAGCGCCGCCAAGGGAGCCCCGCCGAGCAGGACGACTCCGATCACCCCAGCATAGAGGAACACTGATCCAAAAGGTGCCGGCAGCAGGATGGCAAGGAGGGCGGTGGTGAGGGTGAGAGTGGGGACGGTGTACGGGTGAGCGTGATGTAGCAGCCCAGCCTGCGTCATGAGGAGATGCCGACCGCGCGAGTCGCAAGTGGAAAGCGCGCTCGCATCCGGCGTGGGAGTGACCGGAGAAGCCAACCCACGAGGGCAAAAGACAAGGCCTTATCGGCGAGGTCCGTGCTGAGGCTTGCGCCGAGTACTGCGCGGTCGAGAGACAGTCCAAATCCCTGGAATACCGATACGAGCGCGGTGACGCCAGTCGCAGTTACACCCTTAAAGAGGAGATAGGAGATAACTGCCGAAAGGAGACCGGCAGCGATACCAGTGGCGATACCCCACAACACCGCCATTCGAAGATGGCGAAATCCGGCATGTCGTGCTGCAGCCCAGGCCGCAACGGCAATGATGATCTGAATGGGGGCGAACGCGAGCCATTGATACCCAGAAAGGAGCCCGGCGAGAAGCTGGCTCAGGAGGCCGGTTGCGATGCCGACTCCAAGCCCTCCCAACGCCGAAGCGAGCATCGTTCCCACGGTGTCGAGATAAACCGGGAGGCCGATTTCGGCTACCAATCTTCCGATGACCAGGTTGATCGCGACAGTTGCTGGAATGAGGGCGAGATGTCGAGGAGTTAGGCCGGCGGGCCGAACGGAGTGGGCGCTGCCCATAGTCATCTACCGCGTCTCTCGATCAGGTTGGCCAACTCCTCGACCATCTGTTGCGCTTTGGCCGCTTCGGATCTCGAAATTCTGCGGAAAATCGACCGGAGAACTGGCCAGAGGACCGGCAGGGTGACCAGGGCCAGCACAAGTCCAAACTCGGTGCCGCTCTTGATGAACTTGGCGAGACCGGCAAACGAAGCGATAAATCCCATCATCCCCGCTGGGAGGTAGATGCCGAGGGCTGCGCTGGTCAAGTTGGCGGAACTCTGAATAGTGGTTGTACCGTCGCGTGAGGAAAGTGTGACGGATCGTTCGCCGGACTCCCCCGTGGCGGTCCACTCCAGCGTTCCGTGGATCTCGTTCGCCTCGCCTCGACGGCCCATGATCCGACGGATCCGCGAGAGGATGTCGGCGGTGTCGTCTGGAGTCAACGTCCCAGCGACCTTCCTTTCAACATGGAGGATCCTCGGAGCCCCAAGAAGCGTGTTTGTGTCGCGCCCACTGCCATGGACAAGGGATCGGGCCGCACCCTCAATCCGAGCCGGATCGATGCCTACCTCTTCCCCGATCGCCTGGAGCGCCGCGAGCGAAAGCCCTTCGGAATTCGTCAGAGCGCGTGATGGGACCTTTTCTACGGCCCGTTTCAGGATCTCCCGGACCTCGCGTTCGGTGAATCTCCGTTCATCTATGGGGGTGTCCGGCATATCCGTGTCCTTCGTACCCGTCTGGTCGAGAAGAAACCCCTACCTCGGCCGGCCGCAGCCGGCGGTATCAAAGATTGCAACTTCACGAAGGAAGATAAGCCAGCGGTGGGGCAACCGAGGATTCCGACGGGGACGCTGACTGGAGTCGCTGGTCAGTGTAGAATCCGGGGAGTTGGATCGCTTCGCTCACCGTATTCAGGTAGGTGCTCTCATGAACGTCCAGTCACTCACCCGTGTCATCCTTCTCCTGGCGCCCGCTGTCTTCATGGGTCGGGAGTCATTCGCTCAATCCGCCACCGTTCGGGACGACATGCGGTACCTCGCCTCCGATCAGTTGGAAGGTCGTTTGCTCGGCTCGGCGGGCGCGGACTCCGCTGCGGCCTATATCGCCCGACGTTTCGAAGCCTTAGGTCTGGCGCCGGTTCAGGGTCACCGTTTCGCTGAGTTCCAGGTGTCTCGTTCTGCGCCCGCTGCTCACGGGACCGGGCTCGGTGGGGCGATCGGTCGGAATGTGTTGGGTTGGATCGAAGGAACCGATCCGGCCCTACGAGAACAGTACGTCATCGTTGGCGCCCATTATGATCATCTGGGACATGGGGAAGCTGGCGGCAGCCTCGACCCCGAATCGAAGGCGATCCACAATGGGGCCGATGACAACGCTTCGGGGACTGTCGCCCTGTTCGAGATCGCCCGACGGTTGGTTGAACAGCGTCCGGCCCGGTCGGTGCTGTTTATCGCCTTTAGTGGTGAAGAAGAGGGTGTCCTGGGTTCGGGGATGTACGTCAAATCGCCGGTGCTCCCACTGACCCAGGCGGTGACCATGATCAATCTCGATATGGTAGGTCGATTGCGTGATGATCGGTTGATCGTCTACGGGGTCGAGACGGCGAAGGCGCTTCGGGCGATCGTGGATTCGGTGAACCTCTCCTTTGGGTTCGATCTTCACGCCCAAGGCGATGGGTACGGTCCATCTGACCACGCATCGTTTTATGCAGAGCATATCCCTGTGTTACATCTCTTCACCGATCTCCACGAGGACTACCATCGCCCGTCCGACGATTGGGAGAAGATCAATATCGACGGCCTGGTCCGTGTGGCCGACTACGCGAGTGCCATCGCCCGCACCATCGCCGACCGACCCAACCGTCTCGCGGTGATCGATCTCCCACCGCCACAGCCGGTGGCATCCTCCGGTTCGAGTTCCTCCGGGTATGGCGCCTATCTGGGCAGCATCCCCGACATGACCGACAACCCGGGTGGTGTCCGGATTACCGGTGTCCGGTCGGGGAGTCCGGCCGAGAAGGCCGGGCTGCAAAAGGGTGACGTCATTGTGCGGATCGGCGAGCATGACGTGCCCGACCTGATGGCGATGACGGTGGCGCTCCGAGCCTACAAACCGCAAGAGACGGTGGACTTGGCCTACCGCCGCGACGGGGTGGAGAAGACAACCCGCGTGACCTTTGGGAAGCGAGGAGAGTAGCCGTGCCTGTGCTCGACGCCGATCGCCTAGTTGCAGCGCTCCGAGGAGCCTTCACACACGACACCAGTCGAGCGGAGCTGCTGCAACTCGCGGCCGACAGGATTCAAGCCGCCGGGACACCGTACACATCGGTCTACCTCTACATGTTGCAAGGTGAGGAGCTGGTGCTGGCGGCGTTCGCCGGGAGAGTGACCGATCACACCCGGATTCCGGTTGGGAAGGGAGTGTGTGGCACCGCAGTCGCTACCGGCGAGGATCAGAATGTGGGGGATGTCCAGGCGATCGGGAACTACTTGGCGTGCAACCTGGAGACGAAATCGGAACTGGTGGTACTGATTCGCCGGGGTCCGCTGATTTTGGGACAGATCGATGTGGATAGTGATCAGACCGGTCCGTTTGCGGCGGAGGAGGTAGGGGCGGTGCGGAAGGTGGCAGATGCGTTGGCGATTCTGCTGTAGGCGCTAGCCCGGAAGGGGAAAGTGTAACGGTTGGTCATCTGGTTGCGTGTCTACCTCCGGTGCAGTATCTCCATAGGATTACTAATTTCCCGGAGAGACCATGACGACGACCGAAGACACACTCAACGCCCAGAAGATCATGCCTGGCCTTACGGTAAATGATCTTTCGAAGAGTATCAGCTTCTACGAAGGACTCGGTTTCAGCATCGAGCACCGGTGGGAGGAGGACGGCAAGCTACTCGGGATCATGTTCCAAGCCGGCGACGCAAAACTTGGCTTGAGTCAGGACGACGGTGCCAAGGGGATGGATCGGGTCAAAGGCGTTGGCATACGACTCTGGCTCGAGATTCAAAAGGATGTTGATGTAGACGCGCTGGCCGCCCGCGCTAAAGCGGCGGGCGTGACATTGGATGGAGAACCGGAAGATTTTCCGTGGGGTGGACGCGGGTTCGCGGTGACAGACCCTGACGGATTTAAACTGACGATCTCGACCGCCCCGTAGCGAATCGGTCTCGACTCATCCGGGAACCGTTGCATCGCCGTCCGTAGATCGGGCGTCACCCCAGATTCTCGTTCCAGTGTCCCAAGGGCATCTCGCGCGCCGGGGTGCCCACCTCCACCAGACCGTGCAAGGCATTCGGCCGCCAGCTACGCACCATCCGGTTCTGCGCACGCTCCTCGACTGGCCGTCTGTCGCTGGTTGATCATCAGATGTCTCCGCCCCGGTTTATTATACGATCAGGCGACACCCTTGCAATCATTAGCCTAGCGAGCATGAACTCACCGTGATGACAAGATGGCGCGATCTCGCGACCGTCCGACTCTTTGAGCGTCGAATCGGCACCGGCCCAGAAACAGTCGTGCTCCACGGTGGACCTGGCGCTCACCACGACTATCTCCTGCCGGGGTTCGACGCCTTGGCGATCAACCGCACCCTCATCTACTACGACCAACGGGGTGGCGGACGCTCGGCTGTTCCCAGGGAGACACCGGTCGGTTGGCGGGAGCAGGTCGCCGACCTCGAGGATCTCCGGGTGATCTGGGGATTGGAGCGTTTGACGCTTGCCGGGTACTCGTGGGGTGGTCTCCTTGCGTTGCTCTACGCGCTCGAACACCCTGACAAGGTGGAGCGTCTGGCCCTGGTATCCCCCGCGCCTTCCTGGCGAGCTGCTCGCGTGGCCTTCGAAGAACGGTTTGCGGCGCGCAGCCGAGCGGCCTCAATCGTCGAAGCCCGGAATGCATTGCAGGCCAGCGGACTTCGCGACACCGATCCGGAGCGCTATCAACAACGGTCGTTTGCCCTAACTGTCGCTGGGTATTTTCATGACCCATCTCTCGCGGCCGATCTGACCCCGTTTCGCGTCACCGGCCGAACCCAGCAGGAGGTTTGGACGAGTCTCGGTGATTTTGATCTCCGGCCACGTTTGGCAGAGGTGACCGTGCCTGGGATTGTGCTCCACGGCGAGGACGATCCGATTCCGATTGACGCATCCCGAACATTGGCGGACGGAATAGGAGCTGAATTCGTCCCCATACCGGCCTGCGGCCACGTTCCGTATCTGGAGGCCCCGCAGCCGTTCTTCGAGGCATTGCATCGGTTCCTCCCGCATGGATGAACCCCGCAGCACACCGTTTCATCACCTTTTCGGCGAATTCCTGACCGAGCGGTTCCCGACCCTTCGCGTGAGCTTGGCCGAGGCAGAGGTGGACCCTCGCGACCGGGATGCCTTCTTGTTGGCACAGTCCACGGTAGAACTCCTTCATGCGATTCGACCGGAAGAAGGACTGGGTGACGCGATCGATCCATTTGTCGCATTGGTCCACGCCGCGTATCTCTATTGGATCGATGGGACGCATGACTACACCCTCGACGAGGATGGATTGCGTGTGGCGTTGTCCTCTGCGGCATCACCACCTTGGGAGGGAGGTCTGGCGACGTATTATCTCCGTCTCCCACCCCAGCGAGTCTGGGGTACGCCGGTCGAGGGACGACCGGCAGAGCCGATGGATGGTGCCTTCATTCTGCCCCGATCGGAGCGTATCCATGCGGTGGCGGTGTTCGGATTTCATCCCGGTCGTCGTGGGATTACCGTGGTTGAGGTTGAGGGGAGTGTCCCCACGGACCTGGCCCGGCTCGATGGGACACCTCTCTTCGATTCGACTCTTCCGGGGGGGCATGACGCAGGTTTGTTTGGCGTGACAGGCATGGAGGAACTGCTGGCCCTCATCTGGCGGGTGCACAACACGCGAACCAAGGTGCTGGGAGCCGAACCGTGATGCGAGCAGACAAAGCCGCAGTCGCCCAGGCGCTCGATCAGATCGCCTCGATGATGCAACTCGTTGGGGAGAATCCGTTTCGGGTACGTGCGTTCCAGACGGCAGCCCGCACGGTCAGTGGGCTCCACGGCGAACTCACGGCAGCTCTCTCCGATGGGACGTTAGCGTCGACCCGCGGCATCGGACCGGCCATACTCAAAATAGTGAATGACCTAGCCGAGACCGGGCGATCGGCGGTTCTCGATGACCTCCGCGGACAGGTGGCGCCAGGGTTGGTTGAGATGCTCGCGATTTCGGGACTCGGCATCGCCAAGATTCGGCAAATCCATGATCGGTTGGATATCGATTCCATTCCCGAGTTGGAAGCCGCCGCAAAGAGTGGTCGCCTCGCCGAACTCCCCGGGTTTGGCCCCAAGACCTGCGAGAACATCCTCAAGGGAATTGCCTATCTTCGTCGGGCCAGCGAATACAGGCTCTGTCATCATGCTCGCGACGAGGCCGATCGCATTATTGAGGCGTTGCGAGCGGTGTCCGGCGTGGTGGATGTCATGGCCGCCGGTGAGGTCCGGCGCTGGATGGAAGTTGTGCGTGAATTGGTGATCGTCGTGGTGGCCGAAGTGCCACCCAGTGATGTTTTTGTGGCCCTCGGTGCTGTGCCGGGCATCAGTGAAATCGCGGAACATGACGAGCGGGTGGCCACCGTACGGGTGGCCGGTGGCGCCACGGCGCGGGTGATTGTGACCACGGCGGCGAACGTGGGGGTGGTGCTGATCCAGGCGACCGGGAGTGAGGGTCACATCGCGGAGCTCGTCACGCTCGCGGACATCCACGGATTGACGTTGCGTGGGGGCGCCCTCTGGCGCGGGAGTGCCTTTGTCCCCACTCCGGATGAGCCCACCGTCTACCAGCAGTTACATCTTCCGTGCATTCCCCCTGAACTGCGGGAAGGCAATGGGGAAACGAAGCGGTATGCCGAAGGCGTCCCGCCGCTGGTGGGGGGAGCGGACGTCGTGGGGCTCCTGCACTGTCATACCCGCTACTCCGATGGGACGACAACTGCAGAGGAGTTGGCCCTCGCCTGTCGCGACGCCAACTATCGTTACCTGGGCATTACCGATCACTCACAGAGTGCGGCCTACGCTGGCGGCATTCGAGTCGAAGATCTTCCGAGGCAGTGGGATGAAATCGACGATGCCAATACGAGGTTAGGAACCTTCCGCATTTTGAAGGGCATTGAGGCGGATATCCTTCCTGACGGTCGGCTGGATTATGAGGAAGATGTCCTCGCGAGGTTCGACTTCGTTATCGCGTCGGTCCACAGCCGCTTCGGCCTGGATCGCGATGGGATGACCGCGCGGGTGCTCGCCGCCCTCGACAGCCCCTACGTCACGATTCTCGGGCATCCGAGTGGCCGTCTCCTGTTGTCCCGCGATCCCTATCCTCTGGATTTTGAGGCGATCTTCGTCCGGGCCGCCGAGGTGGGAGTGGCTATTGAAATCAATGCCGATCCGCATCGTCTCGATCTTGATTGGCGGTTGCTCGGGCAGGCGCGGGAGATGGGTGTGATGATCAGCATCGGTGCGGATGCCCACAGCCCGGCAGGCTTGGCCCACATGGAGTATGGCGTCGCCATGGCTCGGAAGGGTGGTCTGGGTTCAGCGGATATCTTGAACACCCGCAGTGTGGATGGGTTCCTGGAGTTCGCTCGGAGCCGCAGACACCGCTGATGGCAGGTTCCCGTCGACGAAAGGCATCCAAGGCACCGTCGAAAGACGTCGTTGCGAGGGCCCGAGCGATACTCCGCCGGTTGAAGCGTGCCTATCCCGACGCCGACTGTGCCCTCGAACACCGGACCCCCTACCAACTCCTTGTCGCGACCATCCTCAGTGCCCAGTGTACCGATGTCCGCGTGAACCTGACCACCCCGGCACTCTTCGCTCGGTATCCAACCGCCGGTGACCTTGCGGACGCTGACATTGCCGAATTGGAATCCTTGATTCGATCGACCGGATTCTTCCGGATGAAGGCGAAGAATCTCATCGGAATGGCGCGCGCGCTGGTCGAGCAGCATGGGGGTCAGGTGCCACAGAGCATGGAGGAACTCCAGGTCTTGCCTGGTGTCGGCCGCAAGACGGCCAATGTTGTCCTCGGGAACGCGTTTGGTATCAATGCCGGCATTACGGTCGATACCCACGTCGGACGGATCAGTCGGTTGCTTGGACTCACCACCGCTACCGACCCGGTCAAAGTCGAACGGGACCTCATGGTGCTCATCCCCAAGAAGGATTGGACCCTTATCTCCCACCTTCTCATTAGCCACGGCAGGGCGGTGTGTATCGCCCGTCGACCCCGTTGCGCCGACTGTCCACTCAGCCCTGACTGTCCTTCCTCTACGGTATAGGCCTTGGGATGGCATCGTTTCGGGCGTAGACTTCTACTGATTGATCTCGAATTGACCGAGCGTGTTGGAGACGCTCTTCTTTCTTGAAAGGATCAGGGGCAACGATGAGTACGGCCCGAATCGAGACCACGCACGGCACAATGGTCGTCGAATTGTATGATGACGAGGTGCCAGAAACCGTTGAGAATTTCCTCAAACTCGCCCGCGAAGAGTTTTACAATGGGACGCGGTTTCATCGCGTGATTCCCAATTTCATGATTCAGGGAGGTGATCCCCTGTCGCGGGACCCGAAAAACTCTCGGGTCGGCACCGGTGGCCCCGGGTACAAGATCAAATGCGAGACCGACCGGAATACCCATACCCATGTGGAGGGGAGTCTCTCGATGGCCCATGCCGGCAAGGATACCGGCGGCAGCCAATTCTTTATCTGCCACGGCCCCCAACGCCACCTGGATGGGGTGCACACCGTGTTTGGCCAGGTGACCGACGGATTGGATGTCGTGCACGCAATTCAGCAGCACGACGAGATCATTTTCATCACGGTGAGTTGATTCTGCAAATCGATTTCGCGGTTCTCGCTGACTATGCCCTGATCGACCAACACGGGAAACTCTCAGTGTTAGGGATGTTCCAGCACGTGTGGGTAGAACAATTTCCCACCTTGCATACCAAGACACACCTCGTACTGCGGGTGAGTGGCCGGCGGACCGAGATTGGCCAACATCACATTCGTATCCGGTTTCTCGCTGACGATGGAGAGGAACTCCTTGGAGGGGATGGGACCGTGCAGTTTGGCGAGCCTCCGGCTGGGGTTACCGAAATTGAGGCTGGGGCCGTCTTGGTCTTTGATGTCCCCCTGCCGCGCGCAGGACTGTATCACTTCCAGATCGACCTGGGTGAGGCTGAAGCCAAACGGGTCCCACTTTCGGCGTCGATTTTGGAACAGAAGGGAACGGACGCGAGCCCGACCACGAGGGAAGAACGATGAGCGAGTGGACTCGCGAGAGAGTGCTGGCGCTCGTGCATGAGTTCACCACATCGGAGTCACTGCGACGCCATATGCTGGCGGTCGAAATCGCGATGCGTGCGATGGCGGTGCGTTATGGAGAAGACCCCGAGGCGTGGGGTATGGTTGGATTGGTGCACGACTACGATTACGAGCGCTATCCCAATGCGGACCATGCCGCTGATCAGGGGCACCCCGCGGAAGGGGTCCGGCATCTCCGATCCCTGGGGTTTCCCGAGCCGTGGTGTCGGGCGGTTCTGGGGCACGCCAACTACACCGGAGTTCCCCGCGATACGCCTCTGGCACGAGCCCTGTTTGCCGTCGATGAGTTAAGTGGGTTCCTCACCGCGTGTGCCCTCGTGCGTCCATCGAAAAGCTTGGCGGATGTGAAGGTGTCAAGCGTCAAGAAGAAGTTGAAGGACAAGGCGTTCGCTCGGGGCGTGAACCGGGAAGATGTGCGGATTGGGGCGGACGAGCTTGACGTCCCCCTGGACGAACTGGTCGAGATGGTTCGCGATGCGCTCGTACCCCACGAAACGGTGCTTGGCCTGAGCGGGGTGTGACTCCGCCATCGATTCCGCTGGTCTGGTTGTATCCCACCCCCCGGCGCCCGCCAGAGGGGCCATGACTCAACATTCTCACACCCCGCCGCGTACTCTCGATGTGGACGAAGCGCTGGATGCTCAAGCGGCCGTTGCCGGCGATGCTGAGGCATTTGGGCGCCTCGTGGAGCGACATGCGTTGGTTGCCCGTCGGGTTGCGATAGCGGTGGTGCGGAATCAGGAAGACGCAGACGACGTCGTGCAGGATGGCATGCTGGCGGCCTGGCGAGCCATCGCGCGATTCGATCCCCAGCGGCCCTTTCGACCGTGGCTGATGCGGATCGTGTCGAACGCCGCCTTAGATGCCCTTCGACGGCGTCAGGTTCGACGTACCGAGGAGATTCCGGCGAGAGCCGAATCGTCCGAAGTCCGACCCGACCAGGCAACGGATCATGCCCTGCTTCGAGCCCGACTCGATCAGGGCCTCGCCGACCTGCCGGAGAAACAACGCGTGGCAGTGGTCTTGTTCGATGTCGAAGGGTATAGCCATGCAGAGATTGCCGACATTCTTGGGGTACCTGAGGGAACAGTGCGATCGTACGTCTTTCATGCCCGAAGGGCATTGCGACAGACTTTGGCTCCTTTCATGGAGGCGACATGAGCGAATCTCCTTTTGAGTCTCGTCCCGACGAGACGCTCGGCCGGCTCTTGCGAGAACATCTGACTGGCCCCGACTCCGCCGCGTTCATCGTGCGCCTCCGCAGAGCATTGCGTGACGCGCTGGTGGAGTCGCCTTGGGAATCGCTCTCACGATGGTCACGCCCGGGCTTGGTTGCCGCTGGCGTGGCGGCTGCGGTTCTGGGATGGGTCGCGTTGGGTGGTCGCCGGACGGTTGAGCCTGCGGCACCGGCCTCGGTTTCGGCCCAAGTGATCGTCGCGGGAGAGCAGACCGCGGGTGATCTGTTGATCGCTGCGGTCGTGGAGGGACGATGACCCGGGCTCGATGGAGTGCGACCGCGTTGCTGATTTCCGCCTTTCTCGTCGGTGGCTTGGCGGGCGGCGTGGCCGTATCCATGAAGGACGACTCATCCCCGCCCCGACGAGAGGGTCGACGCGGAGGCGGAGGTGGTGGACACCTTGGCAGGCTCACCACCGAGTTGCAATTGAGTCCGATCCAGCAGGACAGCATCCAAGCCATCTTGACTCGGTTCCAACCGATGACGGACTCGATGTGGCGTGAGATCCGGCCGGCGTTCGATGCCATCCGGCTCCAAATCCGAAACGATATCCGAGGCCAGTTAACCCCGGATCAACAGCAGGCCTATGACACGATGATTGAACGACAGGAACGAGAATACCGACAACGGTCACAACGTAGGGATCGGGGGAATCGTGGGACACGGTAACAACGCCCTTGGTGTTCGGTTGCTTTGTGGGGCGGTGGGACTCCTGCTGCTCAGCGTTCACCCCACGGCAGCGCAACAGGTGCGCACAGTCACGCTCCACCAGGCGATCGAGATGGCGGAGCAGGTGCAGCCACGTGTGATCCAGGCCTACGGCTCGGTGCGAAGTGCCGAAGCGAGGGTCCGATCTGCCAAAGGCGCCTGGCTTCCTTCCTTGACGCTGTCGGGGACCGGCGACAACAATTTCTCCGAAGGAACCAGCAGGGTCGACCCCTCTAGTGGACAGGTGATTAACGGAAATCGAACCACGACGAGCCTCCGATCGTCGATTTCCTCGAGTTGGGAAGTGTTCGATGGGTTCCGGCGATCCAACGATTCACGATCGGCACGGGCCAACGCGCTGGCTGCCGACGCAGGCTATACCGGTGCCCGATTCCAGCAGGCCTTGACTACAACCAATCAATTCTTCGATGCCCTCTCCGCCCTCCAGCTTCAGACGGTCCGCGAGGCGGCCGTGCGCCGGGCGGAAGAGCAGTTGAATACCTCGATCGCTCGTTTGCGAGCCGGTGCCGCCACCCGATCCGATACGCTCCGGTCCGCCGTGACGCTCGGCAACGCTCGGCTCCAGTTGCTGACGGCGCAAACCCAATTGGCCACAGCCCGAGCCAACCTCGCCCGACTCATTGGGGTACGAGGTCAAGTCGGGGCGGCAGATGACTCAGTCTTTTATCGGGTATTCGCCACGATCGACACCACGACCCTACGGGACGAAGCGCTGGCACAGGCCCCCGTCGTGTTGACGGCCGAAGCAAATCGTGAAGCGGCTCGGGCCAGCCTCAAGGCCTCCAAATCGTCGTATTGGCCTACGCTGACACTTCAGGGAACCGGATCGTTCACCTCCTCAAGCACCACAGACTATCAGTTTTTCCGGGGACGAAGCCTCGCTCTCAATGTGAGCTGGCCCATCTTCAACCGGTTCCAACGGGAGCAGACGGTTGCCAATCAATCGGTGGCCTATGACAACGCCGACGCGACGGCGCGTGAGTCACAACGGCAGGTCGAGGCCGACCTGACGACGCAACTCGCGCAACTTCAATCGGCTCGACTGGGGATTCAAATTACGCAAACCAGTGTGGTGGCTGCTCAGGAAGATTCGCGAGTGCAACAGGAACGCTATCGCTTGGGCGCAGCCACAATTGTCGATGTCCTCACGTCCCAGGAGGCATTGAATCAGGCCGAGGTGGATGCTGTGAACGCCCGATTTGACTACCTGCGTGCCAAAGCACAAATCGAAGCTCTGATTGGGAGGCCCTTATGAGTGCCGCACTCTCCACGACCGCCGAACGGATGGCCATGCTGCCACCGGACGTCCCCCACGATGCCGTTATCGTGATCCGCAACCTGAGTCGTGACTACCAGATGGGATCCGAGACCGTACGGGCCCTTCAGGGCGTGGACCTGACGATCCAACGGAACGAGTTCGTCGCCATCATGGGGCCATCCGGGTCAGGGAAATCGACGCTCATGAACATGATCGGATGTCTCGATACGCCAACCAATGGCGAGTACTGGCTGAATGGGCATCGGGTGTCGGAGTTGGATGACAATGCCTTGGCGCGGATTCGAAACCGTGAGATCGGGTTTGTGTTCCAAACGTTCAACCTGTTGCCCCGCGCCACCGCACTCCAAAACGTGGAGTTGCCGATGGTCTATGCCGGATTGGGAACCAAGGAACGGCGTCGGTCCGCTCAGTCGGCTTTGGAGCGTGTCGGGCTCGGTGATCGAATGGAGCATCGTCCGAACGAGTTGTCGGGAGGCCAGCGACAGCGGGTGGCGATCGCCCGTGCTCTCGTCAACTCGCCGAGCATTCTCCTGGCCGACGAACCGACGGGGAACCTGGATTCGGTCACCAGTGCCGAAATTCTCGATCTGTTTGAGCAGCTCCATGGTGAAGGACAAACCATCATTCTCGTTACCCACGAACACGATATCGCGGCCCATACCCGACGCCAAGTCCATTTGAAGGACGGCCTAGTGGAAAGCGACCATCCGACGGAGAAGACCGCGTGAAAACTCTCGTGCTATGTACCACGGCCGCCCTCACGGTGATGGCCTGCAGCGAACCTGCGCCGGTGCAAGTGTATCAAGCCGTCCCAGTCGAACTTCGCGATATCGTCGTATCGGCCCGGGCCGCCGGGCAGATTCAGCCCGATACCGTGGTCGAGGTCAAGTCGAAGGCGTCAGGAGAGATTCTGGAGATGCTCGTGGAGACCGGCCAGATCGTCCAACGAGGCGCCCTCATGGTCCGAGTCGACCAGCGAACCCCAAGGAATCGATTCAACGAAGCCGCGGCCACCCTCACGGTTGCCCATGCCTCACTTGAAACATCGGAGTCGCGATCGAAACGCGCCGATGAACTCTTCGCGACGCAATCGATTACGCAGGAAGAGCATGAGAACGCGATCCTGGCGCTGGCCAACGCCAGGGCGGATGTCGTTCGGGCAGAGGTGGCGGTGGAGAATGCGCGCATCGCTTTGGCGGATACCGATGTCCTGGCACCGATCAATGGAACAGTGATCTCCAAGAGCGTCGAGCGGGGCCAGGTGATCTCCTCTCCGACTTCGGATGTTGGGGGTGGGACCGTCCTGCTACAAATGGCCGATCTCAACCTCGTCCAGGTGCGTACCCTGGTCGACGAAACCGATATCGGTAAGCTCCGGGCGGGGCTGGAAGCAACGGTGCGGGTGGATGCCTTTCCCAACCAGCCTTTCAATGGGGAAGTCCTCAAGATTGAACCCCTCGCGGAAACCCAACAGAACGTCACGATGTTTCCGGTGATTGTCCGGATTCAGAATCGCGACGGCCTGCTCAAACCAGGGATGAACTCGGAGGTTGAGATCCACGTCGGTGAGCGGCAAGGCGTCCTCGCGGTGCCGAACGCCGCCTTGCGTACCCAACGGGACATTGCCTCCGCGGCGCAAGTCATCGGGATGTCGGAGGATGAGCTGCAAGCCCAGCTTGCCGCGGCAGATTCGGTACGCGACAGCCAGCGGCGCCAACCCGTCGATGGAGCCGAAGGACCCCTTCCAGCGGCTGCAGCCACTCCGCCGGCGGGGAATACCTTTACCACACCAGACGGACGGTCGATTCCACTTCCGGAGGGGGTAACGGCCGCGTCGGTTCGGGAGTTGATGCAGAAACGATTTCGCGGGGGGCAGTTGACCGAGAAAGAACAGGCAGTCCTTCGGAGTCTTCAGGGGAGCTTTGGTGGAGGTCGAAGAGGTGGCGGTGGTGGTGCGGGTCGGCGTTCTCGGGTGGGGGGAACCGATTTTGAGTTTGGGGGAGACTACATCGTGTTTGTGCTGCGGCAGGGTCGACCGGCGCTGGCGCACGTGCGAACTGGTTTGACCGACTTGGACTACAGTGAAGTCGTGCGCGGCCTCGAAGAGACGGATTCCGTGTTGGTCCTCCCGAGCGCCAGCCTCGTGCAGGCCCAAGAGCAGTTCCGTGAGCGGGTCAATCGGATGACCGGTGGTGGGTCGGTACCTGGGATGCAACGAAAGGCTGGTACGGGACGATGATCATCGGAGAGATTATAAAGGTCGCGTTTGCCAGCATTCAAGCGAACAAGCTTCGCGCCATCCTCACGATGCTCGGTGTCATCATCGGCGTTGGTGCCGTGATCACCGTGGTCGCGTTAGGAACCGGTGCGCAACAAGCGGTGGAGGAACGGATTGATGCGTTGGGCGCCAACCTCCTCAGCGTGTTTCCCGGACAATCGTTCTTCGGCGGTCGCGCCTCCGCCGATCGGGTGAGCCTCACAACGGATGATGCCAAAGCATTAGCGCGGGACGCCACGTTGCTCAGCGCGGTTGTGCCGGAAATGCAACGCTCGCAACAGATCAAGTTTGGCAACAAGAACGCCAACGTGAATGTGATCGGGACCACACCCAACTACGGTGAGGTCAAGAATCATCACGTACAGTTCGGACGGATGTTCACCACCGGTGACAATGAGGCGCGCCAACGATATGCCGTCATCGGATCGGGTGTTGCGACGATGTTCGACGCCAACGGGGCGGCGATGATCGGGCAATTGATCCAGATCCGGGGTATCTCGTTTGAAATCATAGGCGTGCTGGTTGAGAAGGGTTCCCAGGGAAGCTACAACAACCCCGATGAGCAGATTCTCATTCCGCTCAAGACAGCAGAGTTTCGCATCTTCGGGAGCGATCGACTCCGTTCCGTCAGCCTTCAGGTTCGTGAAGGGGTCTCGCTCGAACAAGGGATGGTCGATGTCGAAGGCATCCTCCGTCGGGAACACAAGATTCGCCCCGGGGCAAACAACGATTTCCAAATCAGAAATCAGGTTGAGATTCTTGCCACCCAGCAGGAGACGACGCAGACGTTTGGTGTCCTCCTGGCGAGTATCGCCGCCGTGAGTTTAATCGTTGGTGGTATTGGGATCATGAATATCATGCTGGTGTCGGTCACCGAGCGTACCCGCGAAATCGGGATCAGGAAGGCGCTCGGTGCAACCCGTCTCAATATCATGATGCAGTTCCTCGTCGAAGCAATCGTGTTGACCCTGGGCGGCGGAATCCTCGGTATCATCCTCGGCTGGGCTGCTTCGATCGTGATGTCCTCCCGGTTTGGTTGGAATAGTGTCGTTAGCCCGAACGCGGTCATCGTGGCCTTTGCTTTCAGTGCAGCGGTCGGCCTCTTTTTCGGCCTCTGGCCAGCTCGGCGAGCCTCAAACCTGAACACCATCGACGCGCTCCGCTACGAGTAGCGCTGGGAGTCGATCGGACACAGATCCTGGGGGGTTCCCCCCAGGATCTGTTCGTCTGTGGTTGGCGTCGTGGCCCCCCGACACCATCTTGCCAGTATGGTGAAGCGATCGTTGTGGCGAAGGGTGTCGGTCTTTTTCATCCTGGTCCTGCTCGCCCACCTTCTCGACCGATGGGGCTACCGCCACCTCGGCGTGGCGGGCGTGCTGGAGCACGATGGCGGACGAATGCTCCGCAGCATGGGGTACCTCCCACTATGGATGGCTCTCGCGCTCGGGCTCAGTCTCGTCCACACGCCGGGGCGTGAGAAGGCCAATCGACGTACGGCATCGCGGTTGATTGCAAGCCCTGCGTTAGGTGGGTTGGTGGCCGAACTGCTCAAGATTCTTCTTCGGCGCGAACGGCCCGGCCTGACCGATGGGGCATACGTCTTCCGGCCATTTGTCGAGGGGTTCTGGCACGGATCAGGATTGGGGTTACCCAGCAGTCATGCCAGCGTCGCCTTCGCTGGAGCGACCATCTTGGCACTGGCCTTTCCCCGGAGCGGCGTCGTATGGTATCTGCTGGCCGCGGGTACGGCGTGGACCCGGGTTGCAGGGCGCGCCCACTTCATCAGCGATGTGGTCGTCGGAGCGATCGTCGGCCACATCATCGCACGGATGCTCTGGAACACGGTGGAATGGCAACGAGGTTCGTCCTCGCCAGGACCGCGGTGAGCCCATAGTATTGTTCGTTCACCTCGGATGAAGAAACTTGGTTCTTCCATTTGATGGGAAGGGCATGCCCACCTCTATTGTTCTTGGAACCGGCCGATATCTCCCCGATCGCTGCGTAACCAACGCCGAGTTGGAGCGCTCGATGGATACGTCGGACGAATGGATCAGAACTCGCACCGGGATCGAACAGCGGTATTGGGTGACCGAGGGCGACGTCGGGGCCGAGCTGGCGGCGAAAGCTGCAACGGAAGCGCTTGCGCTCGCGGGGCTGCACGCCACTGACCTCGATGCTATTGTCTACGCCACTTCAACGCCGGATCACTTCTGCCCTGGAAATGGGGTCTATCTCCAACGGTTGCTTGATGCGGGAACGATCCCCGCCATCGACGTGCGCACCCAATGCAGCGGGTTCGTCTTTGCCCTCTCGGTGGCTGACGCTTGGATTCGATGCGGGATGTACCGCCGGATCCTGGTCGTCGGGCAGGAGATTCAGTCCACTCGCTTGGATGTCAGTACCGCGGGACGGAATACCGCCGTCATCTTTGCCGATGGAGCGGGTGCCGTTATCCTCGGCGCCAACGAGGAAGCGGGGAGAGGGATTCTTGGGTTCGATCTCCATGCCGATGGGCAGAATGCTGAAAAACTTTGGGTGGATGGTCCTGGAGCGATCTATCATCCTCCAGTGACGCAACAGGCTTTGGAGGCAGGGAAGTACTTTCTCTCGATGGACGGACGGGAGGTCTTCCGGCACGCGGTGCAGCGGATGCCAGAATCGGTAGAAGCGGTGCTCACCGCCCAAGGCCTTACGACGACGGACATCGATCTCCTGATTCCCCACCAGGCGAACCTCCGCATCAGTGAAATGGTCCAGCGACGGCTCGGTCTCCAGGACGATCAGGTCTATAACAATATTCAGAAGTTTGGGAACACGACCGCTGGGACCATTCCGATTGCGCTCGACGAGTGTGTGCGTTCCGGGCGACTGACTCCCGGTGATCTCTTGGTGCTGACCGCTTTCGGGTCTGGCTTCCTCTGGGGTAGTTGCGTCCTCCGATGGTGACGTCCGGGGGGCTACGATCACTCGACAAACGAAACAAAACGGTGTATGTTTCGTAATGAAACGCGGATCCGAATTGATCGGCTCCGTTTCGCTCGGGAGGTTACATGTTAGGACTCTTACTCATCGTCGGAATATCGGTTGGCGGATTCATGATCGCTCGTCGATTTGTGACAGGTCGACTTCGGTTTGTGGACGCGATTCGGTCGCCGGTCGCACCGGTGATCGCCGGGATGCTCGCCGCGATCGTCACCTGGCCACTCGCGATTCTGCCTGTCATTACCACCGGGATGTCGGCGCTCTTCGGTATTGGGGCTGGCATCGGTACCGCGAGTGGGGTCAAGGCACTCAAGCGTGGGGATCGTTAGAGGGGGGACTGTGACCACCCCGAAACCAGATCTAAGTAAGCTCAGAATCAACCGGAGTCGTTCCCCAACACCGAGTCCCGGCAGGGCCCTCCGGGTTCCGCTGATATTGGCTGGGTTGGCGGTGGTCTTTGTGGCGATCGTCGTCGTCGTGATGAGGGGTCGCAGCGGAATAGAGGTGGAGGTCGGTCGGGTCGAGGTCGTTGGTGGGGCGGCGGGCTCGGCAGGAATCACTGCCAACGGGTATGTCGTGGCCCGCACTCGTGCCTCGGTATCATCCCGCATCTCAGGCCGGCTTGCCATGCTCTCAGTCGAGGAGGGGAGTCAGGTCAGGCGAGGTCAGATCCTTGCCCGGTTGGAAAACGCCGACTATGTCGCCGCTGTCGCCCAGGCAACTGCGGATAGTCTTCGTGCGGAGGCTGCCTTGCTTGAGGCGCAAGCGTCGCGAGACCAACTTCAACGCGATCTTGTCCGTGCTCAAGATTTGTTCGATCGCAACCTAGAGTCTGCCCGTGCGGTGGAGGATCTCCAGGCCCAACTGGCCGGCGCTGACGCGCGGATCGGGGTCCAAACCGCCCAGATCCATGCCGCGATCGCGTCGATCGCCTTGGCGAAGGCCAACCTCGACAACACCTTCATCCGGGCCCCGTTTGACGGGACCGTTCTTCGGAAAGACGCCGAGGTGGGGGAAGTCGTGGCACCAGTCGCGACCGGTGGAGGGCTCACGAGGGGAGCGGTGGTTACCATGGCCAACCTTAAGACCCTCGAGGTCGAGGTCGATGTGAACGAGGCCTATATCGCGCAGATACGTTCCGACCAACAGACCCGAATCATACTCGACGCCTATCCCGCCCTCCGCTTTGAAGGCACGGTCCGGCAGATTGTCCCTACGGCCGACCGACAGCGGGCCACCGTCCAGGTCAAGGTGGCCATTCTTGAACGGGATGATCGCATTCTTCCCGAGATGGGTGCACGCGTCGAGTTTCTGACTCCTGCGAACGTGGCGACCGATGCCCCATCGCGCATCCTCGTCCCGGCGAAGGCGGTGCGGGCGGACGCCAATGCAACTATCGTCTGGGTGGTTCGCGACGGAGTGGTATCCCGGGCAGTGATCGATGCTGGTCCGGTGTCGGGCGATCAACGAGAGGTGCGATCGGGATTGTCCGGAGGCGAGAGGGTGATTCTCGAACCGCCGGCAAGCCTCAAGGAAGGAGACAAAGTTAGTGTCATCACCCACTGACAACGGCCACCCCTTGGTCGAAATCAGCGACCTCACCAAGTCCTACACCCGGGGAACGGAAGTGATCCGGGTGTTCGAGGATATCAATCTCGAGATTCGGACGGGGGACTTCCTCGCCTTGATGGGCCCTTCTGGAAGCGGGAAGACGACGCTACTCAATATCCTCGCTGGCCTCGACACACCCACGGCGGGTCGGGTTGTGGTGGACGGTCAGGAGATCACGCGCATGAACGCCAAGCAGCTCGCGGCGTGGCGCTCGACCCACATCGGCTTCATCTTCCAGTTCTACAACTTGCTTCCGGTCCTCACCGCCGCGCAAAACATTGAACTCCCCCTGCTGCTGACGTCGCTCACCAAGAAACAACGTCGCGACCATGTCCGTACTGCCCTTGAGTTGGTCGGGTTGACCGATCGATCAGAACACTTTCCCCAACAGCTTTCCGGCGGACAGCAACAGCGTGTGGGCATCGCGCGCGCTGTGGTGAGCGATCCCACCATTATTCTGGGCGACGAGCCAACCGGTGACCTGGATGCTGCGTCGGGGAACGAAGTTCTGGATCTGCTGGAAAGTCTGTCTCGGGAACATGGTAAGACCGTGCTGATGGTCACTCATGATGCGCACGCGGCAGAGCGTGCGCACGCGGTGATGCACATCGATAAAGGAGTCCTGTCACGATGACGGTCGGACGTTTGGTGTGGGCCAATCTGGTTCGCAATAAGAAGCGGACCCTGCTTACGACGGGGAGCGTGGTAGTGGCGTTCTTCCTGTTTGGGACGCTCCGCTCGATGATCACGACACTCGATAACGCGGCCAAGGTTGGTAGTGAAGCTCGGCTCATCACATCGAACGCGAGCGGGATCACCTTCCTCCTTCCCGAAGCGCATGCGAACCGGCTCCGTGCCGTGGAGGGAGTCCAAAGTGTGACCTGGTCAAATTGGTTTGGGGGATACTACCGGGATCCCCAAGACTTCTTTGCCCAGTTTGCGATCAAGGCCGAGACCTTCCTCCCGATGTACCCCGAAATCGAAATCACATCGG
>JAJCZW010000149.1 GCA_029262155.1 Gemmatimonadota bacterium | reverse complement strand
CGATAATAGAAGGTGAGTGCCGTATCGCCATATCGGCGAGTTTCGGTTCCCCGAACCGGCACCGTCGCGGCATGTTCAACTACGAGTACAGCGGCGATTGGCGAGGCCTTGAAGGCGGACATGATGCGTTCGACCTCCGGTCTGGCGTACGGTGGATCGGCCAGGATCAGATCGTACTCCCCAGGGCTGACGGCTTCCAGGAACCGGAATCCGTCCGCCTGAACGATGCGGGCAACACCCTCTACGCCAAGCAAGGTGATGTTGCGACGAATCGTCTCGACTGCTGCGCGATTGTGATCGACGAAAGTAACATGACCCGCCCCACGCGACAGTGCCTCAAGGCCTAAGGCCCCTGATCCGGCGAAGAGGTCGAGGACACGAGCCCCTGGCAGGCTGGGTCCCAGGATACTCATCCAGGCCTCTCGAACTCGATTGCCAGTCGGACGAATCGCCCGACCAGACGGGACTACGAGACGACGCCCACGGAAGGCCCCGGCGATGATCCTGGTCATCCCGACTGGTGGGGGGCAAGGGCCAGGAGCCGCGCTTGCAAGGTGCTCCTCCCACGGAATTCGTTTCGCTCCAACCGAAAGGCAGCGTCGATCGGAGCATCGGACAACCACGGCACGCGATCCGCCAACTGGAACCCAATTGCCGCCAACTGCTGGCCATGCCCTTGGAGCTCGCCTTTGAGGTGCCCACTACCGACGACGGTTCGCCTCCCCAGTTCCACACCACGCACACCGAACACGGGGCCAGGGTTTCCCATCCCACACGGCTCCAGGTGGCGGCACCACCGCTCGAGGTCATCGGTGACCTCGGGGAGGTCGATTTCGAGATCGACCCGCTGTTCAGGGCCGAGTTCGTTAGGGGAGATGGCCGCTGCCACAGCCTCTTGAAAGCGTTCCCGAAAGGCGTCGACTTGGTCGGCGCGAATGGTGAGTCCTGCCGCCATCCGGTGTCCCCCAAACCGCTCCAACAGATCGCCGCATGCGGTGAGACCTTGGTGAAGATCAAATCGGGAGATACTCCGCCCGGACCCCTTCCCCACCTCTCCATCCAGACCAATCAAGAACGTGGGGCGACCGTAGCGCTCCACAATGCGGGAGGCCACGATACCGACCACGCCCGGATGCCACCCTTCGGCGGCCAAAACATACGCCGGCGAGTTGACGGGATCTCCGGCGGCATCGACCATGGCGATCGCGTCATCAAGCATCTGCCGGTCGAGGGCCTGACGTTCGGTGTTCTGTCGCTCGAGTTGCTCGGCTAACTGGAGGGCGACATCAGGCTCATCCGTTAACAGGAGCCGAAGGCCATCACCGGCATCTCCGATCCGACCGGCGGCGTTGAGACGGGGACCGAGTACGAAGGCGAGCTGTCCCGCCCGAAGTTCCTTCCCTCCCAATCCTGCCGACTGCAGCAATGCGCGGAGTCCGGGCCACCGGGTCGTCTGCATGAGGCGGATCCCATGTTTCACCAGAATACGGTTTTCCCCGGTGAGCGGGACGACATCGGCCAC
The DNA here is from genome assembly GCA_029262155.1 of Gemmatimonadota bacterium. Lineage (GTDB taxonomy): Bacteria > Gemmatimonadota > Gemmatimonadetes > Gemmatimonadales > GWC2-71-9 > OFTM291. The sequence goes on along the minus strand of JAJCZW010000149.1, from coordinate 5,910 downwards.
AGTCGCGAGGGCAACGAGATCGAGGAGGTGCCACGGCGTGTGCTCCGATACTCCCAGCTTGGGCGCTAAGGCTTGAACCAGCTTGAAGGCGACACCGGTGCCACAGAGGTTCCCCAAGCCGGAGTCATCGCTGGGTTGTTGGGGATTGACGACGGCCGTCGCGTCTGGGAGGGTTGGGCCAGGAAGATGGTGGTCGGTCACGATCACCTGCACTCCGACATCGGTCGCCGCACGCACTGTATCGACCGCGGTGATTCCGCAATCACACGTCAGAATCACACTGGCCTTGACCCGTTGGGCTTCGGCTAACCCGGCAGGTCCGAAGTCATAACCATCTCGCATCCGATGGGGTACGAACGGGACGACGTCGGCGCCGCCCATTGCGAGCGCCCGAGTCAGCACAGTGGTCGCGCATTGACCATCGACGTCGTAATCGCCATGGACGAGGATCCGCTTTCCGGCTTTCACCGCAACCACCAGCGCATCCACCGCTGCTTCCATTCCGTGCAGCGTATAGGGGTCGCTGAGCTGATCCAGGCTCGGGCGGAGAAAAGCCTTCGCTGCCTCGGTGCTCTCATAGCCCCGTTGTGCGAGGAGTGCGGTGAGTGCACGGGGGAGTTGCAACTCGTGGCTCAATCGATCTGCCACGGCGGGTGCTGGGGATTCGGTTATGACCCAGCGGGGGACAGGGGTGGTGCTCACCCGGCCTCGTCTGCGGCGTACAGAATCACCCCACAGGCTTCGCACCCATCCAAAATCTGACCATTGCGAATCTGGCTCTGGCGACTCATCGGCACGGCCGTGTAGCACGCCCCACACGCCATCCCGTGGAGCGCGACGACGACTTCCGTCTGTCGCACCTGACGCAGCCGATCATACCGGACAAGATAGGCTTGCTCGATGTGGGTGGCGACATCCTCCCGCACTGCTGTCGCTGCCGCGCGTTCGGATTGTAACTCGGCCTCACGCTCGGCGAGGCCTTCGCGCTGCACTGCCTGTTCCGCCTCGAGTCCGGCCACACCCTCCGCGGCCTGCTTCAACTCGATCTCACGCGCCGTGACCTGGTCTGCGATTCTAAGCCATTCACTCTCCTCTCGCACCAACCCAGTCCGCGCAACCTCCAACTCGATGGTCAGCGCTTGGGCCTCTCGGGCGGTCTTGACACGTTCCATCCGACCACGTCGGGATTCCTGAATCGTACGGAGGCTTTCGATCCGGGTTTCCAACGCTTGGCGCTGGGTAACTGCACCGGCCACCTGCTCTTCTAGTGTTGCGACGGCTTGACGGCCGCGTGCCAATTCGTCATCAAGCGAGGCTCGTTCATCGAGCAACGCTTGGAGGCGGGTATCAACGGTCGCGAGCGTATGGTCTTTGTCCTGCAGTTCAAGCAGCTTTGAGAGCTCGGGATGCATACGTGGCATTTCCTCCGTTAGGTGCTGGGCGACGACCCGGGTGATCGAGTCGGTCTTGGTCTTTGTCCTGCAGTTCAAGCAGCTTTGAGAGCTCGGGATGCATGCGTGGCATTTCCTCCGTTAGGTGCTGGACGACGACCCGGGTGATCGAGTCGGTCTGCGGTAAATACAGCGTTTACGCGCGGTGGGACCCATGGCCTTCCAGAGCGCGCGCTTGGTTATCGGGTCGGTGGTGGCTTGATAGGCTCTGATATTGGCTTCGTCTCGGAGCTGACTGAGGGCGTCATCATATTCTGCATCCCAGTCGAGGCCCGTCCATTCCGCGGCAGAAGCGCGCAGTCGCTGGAGCACGTCCTGCCCCCGGGGAGAAAGGGTCTCCACGGCCTCGTCAGGCGATGCGTGCGTGCGTAACGCCTGATAGATCTCCCGCAGGGCCGGAACCTCGAACATCTCGGGCACGACCTCTTCCCGAGCCCGCTCCAACCAGTGGGGATCGGCGAGGAATACCCGGAGTAGTCGACGCTGCGGTCGGGTCCCCGGTGCCGGTTTCCGGCCCGAGCGAGTTGGTGTCCCTCCCCTGGGCGGGGTCGAATGGCCTCTGTCGATGGGGGCGGCTGTCGCACGGGAGGCTGGTGTCCGGCCGCGTTCAAACTCGTCGAGCAAGGTGACCCGGGTCACGCCAACCCGCTCCGCCAGTTTCGCGAGATACAGATCGCGGGCAATCGGGTCGACCGTCGCTCGGACCGTCGGCAGCAGGCGGTCGATGGCCTCGCGCCGCTGATCCAACCGCTCGAACCACCCCTTGCGCTCCAAGAGCAGCATCTTCAACTCGAACACATCGATGGCATCGGCCAGGAGGGTCTTGATTCCGTCGGCACCATGGGCCCGCGCATGCGTATCCGGGTCCTCTTTAGGCGGGAGACTCGCGACCCGCACCTGAAGGCGGTGACGCAAGAGCTCGTCGCCGGCGCGGAATGTGGCTCGGAGCCCCGGTCCATCGTTGTCATAGAGGAGCACAACTTCAGACGTGAAGCGGGCGAGCAACGTCGCCTGCTCTTGCGTGAGCCCCGTGCCCATTGGGGCCACGACGTAATCAATTCCGATCATCCCCAGGCGAACGACATCAAAGTAGCCCTCCACCAACACGACACGTTCCGCTTGACGGATCGCATGCTTTGCTGCATGCAAATGATAGAGGATACGACCTTTGTGGAAGATCTCCGTTTCAGGTGAATTGAGGTACTTGGGTTCGCCGCGACCAAGGAGACGACCGCCAAAGGCAACGATCCGGCCGCGGAGATCAGCAATCGGAAAGATGAGGCGATCGCGAAACCGAGGCCGGAGCGACCCATCGTCGCGTCGGGCAATGAGGCCGGCACCGAGGAGGGCTTGCTCGTCCACTCCAAGGGTCTGCATCGCGTCAACGAAGGCATTCCCGCGCGGGGCGTATCCGAGTCCAAGCTCGAAAGCGGTGTCTGGGGGAAGCTCCCGATCAGCGAGATACCGGCGGGCCTCCTCGCCTTCCGGTGACTCGCGAAGGGAGCGGGCAAAGAAGTCTTGGGCCACCTGGCTCGCGGCGAAGAGTGGTTCGCGGTGATCCGGCGCTTCCCGCTGGGTTGTCTCTGGCACGGTGACGCCGACCCGGCGCCCGACTTCCCGAACGGCGGACGGATAATCCAACCCATGCCGCTTCATGAACCAGGTAAAAATGTCCCCTGATTCGTGGCACACGTAGCAGTAGAACATCCCTTTCTTCGGAATTACCGCAAAGTTACGGTGGGTGCCTCCGTGAAACGGACAGGGTCCTCGATAATCGGTACCGGTGCGACGGAGGTCGACTGACTCCCCAATCATTCCGATCAAGTCGGCTTGGTCACGAATCTGCTCGATGATCTCGTCGGCGATCATCCCGCACCTCGCAGATCGACTATGGTAACGCCGGTTCCGCCCTGATTGTGGGGGGCGAACGCGAAATGCGACACCCGGGGGTCATGAGACAACACCTGACGCACCCGTTCCCGGACAACGCCGGTTCCCATCCCGTGAATGATGTTCAAGGCCGGGTAGTCGGCCAGTAGCGCGGCGTCGAGGGCGGCGAGCATCGTGGTCTCGGCTTCGTCTCCCCGCATCCCTCGAAGATCGATCTCGTGCGCAGCCGCAGGTCGGTTATCGGTGTAGATCTTCTTTGGAGCCTTGGGCTGGGGGGCTTCTGGAGGGGCAGGCTGGAGGCCAGCCGTCGAAACGACCAGCTTCAACGCACCAACGGCCACCACAACCCGGCCATCACCCCGTTGATCGATCACCTTGCCGGTGCTCCCGTTGGCGAGCCGCACTCGATGACCCACATCGATTTTGCCCGCGACCAATCCGAAAAGAGGAGGAGACGATTCCGTACCCTCCTCGCGCTGCAAGGCCTGAACCTCCTGCTCAACCATTCGACGCGCCGTCGTCGCTGACTCGTCCTCTCGTGTCGTGCTGGCGTGAGCGATCGCCTCCTCCACCGTCTTTCGCGCGTCCAGCAGATAGTTCCGTGCCGCCTGCTTTGCCTCCTGGGCGAGTGCTCGACTGCGCTTGGTTAACTCCACTTCCGATGCGCTCACGGATTGTTCCCGGTCAATCACCTCCGCTTGGCGTCCTTCGAGTGCCCGCGTCCCCGCATCGACCGCCGCTTGCGCCATGGCCAGGTCACGTTCTCTGCGTTCGACTTGTTCCAGGAGCGCTTCCAGCCGGCGTTCTACCTCCGGAAGCCTGGCGTCGGCATCGGCGAGCACGTCTTCATTGACGCCGAGACGGCGAGCGATGGCCAAGCCGTAGGAACGCCCCGGAATTCCCTTCTGGAATCGATAGCTGGGAGTGAGGGTTTCGGTATCGAATTGTAAGGATCCATTGACAATACCGGGCACCTCGGTGGCCAAGCTCTTCAGGGCCCCCAGATGCGTCGACGCGACGGTTCGCACACCTCGGGCTGTCAGGGCAGCCAAGGTCGCGGCCGCGAGCGCTGCCCCCTCGACGGGATCCGTCCCGCTTCCGATTTCATCAACCAACACCAACGACGCGGCATTCGCTTCCTCAAGAATCACGCGAAGCTCGGCGACGTGCGCGCTGAAGGTCGAGAGATTTGCTGCAATAGACTGTTGGTCGCCGATATCGGCATATACCGCGGCAACCAACGGCAAGACGGTCCCCTTCCCAACTGGCGGTACGATCCCTGCCTGGGCCAGCAGCACACATAACCCGATAGCCTTGATCAGCACGGTCTTTCCACCGGTGTTGGGACCACTGATCAGCAGCGTATGTTCGTCAGCATGGAGTTCGAGATCGAAGGGGACGACGACGCGGTGGTTCCCTGCATCCGCCCCATCGATCTCCACCAAGAGCGGGTGCCGGCCTTCCCGAATCACCAGGCGTCCGCCAGCGGGCTCTATCGTTGGGACGACGCCACGTACCCGAAGCGCATAGCGCGCCCGCGTGAAGAGATCGTCAGCCGCGACGCACATCTCTAAGGCGTTCGCGAGCGTAGGAACGTGAACGCGAAAGAGGCTCGTGCACTCCCGGAGCACTTGGAGAAGTTCCGTGGCCTCCTTCGTCACGGCCGACCGGAGGGCGTTCCCGAGTTCGATTGTGGCGGTCGGTTCAACAAACAGCGTTCCATGGGAGGCCGACTCATCATGGACGATACCGGCCGGCCTCCTCCGGCTGTCACGACGCACCGGCAGGACGTAGCGCCCCTCCCGAATCGTCACCGATCCACCGGGCGCAACGGTTTGAGCATCGAGGCTTTGCAGCAGCGCGTTGAGCTTTTGCAGGAGTCGGTCCCGCGCATCCCGGACATCGCGACGGGCCGTCTTGAGCCCGACACTGGCGGAATCCCGCACCTCTCCCTCGTCGTCGAACACTTGGTCAAGCCGTGCCTGCAACGCGGGATCGATCGGATCGACTGCCAAGCGCGCGACAGCCGGCGCTTGATCGGCCACGCGCACCAGGCCACTCCGGAGTGGCACGGCGACTGAGAGAAGCTCTCGGATCAGGAGGAACCCTTCCCTCTCGAGAACGCTCCCGTCGAGTCGGAGGCGACCGAGGGTGATCGTGAGGTCCGGAACGGGACCGACGGCCGGTTGTTCACCCCGTTCGATGAGGCGCATTGCTTCCCCGACCTGGGCTAATTCGGATCGCACCACTTCGAGATCACCCTGGGGCGTGCGGTCCGCGATGCGTGCTCTCCCTAACGGCCCGGCGGCGGCGGCGGCGATGCGGGCCAGGACCTGGGAAAACTCAAGCGCCGATTCCGCCTTCCCGCCGACGCCAGACATCCCCCAAAAAGGGGACGGGGTGCCGACGCCACCCTGCGCCGACACCCCGTGCGTTTCCAGCGGAGGCGTTGCCGTCATGTCGTCGGCAATTCCTCGCGCACGATCTGGCTGAGGACTCTGCCATCGACTCGCCCTTGAAACTGGGACATGAGCGCCCCCATCAACGGGCCCATTTGCACCAGCCCGGT
>JAJCZW010000148.1 GCA_029262155.1 Gemmatimonadota bacterium | reverse complement strand
GGAACCCCGCTCGCCGCCACGAGGCGGTGGACTTGGAAGTCGGTCGAGGCCCCATAATCGATCGACGCGACGTCGGCCCCGAGTGCCCCAATGCCCCGCTCGGTAAGGAGAAACGTGACTGCGTCAACACCGAAACTCGGGAAATGAAGATTCGAAGCATCTCCTGGGGTGTCATCACCCAAGTAGCTCTCGATATCGGGCCATCGGGCACTCCACCCAGTGTAGAGCAACACAATTGCCCCGGCGGGAATCTGTCCGTGGACAGCCTCGAATCGTTGGATATCATCAACGGAGAGGAGATAGTCGGGGTTGGCCTGAGCCGAATCGCGGATGTCGATAACGATCCCTGGGGCGACCAGTTGATTCAGGGGGATCCGGTCGGTCGTGGCCTGCCCGGCCCCAAAGTGAATCGGCGCATCCAGGTGGGTTCCCCCATGCTCGGGCGAAGCGAAGGTGTGGGCCGAATAGAACCATCCACCGGGCGTCATCCCGTAACTGAGCGTGTCCAAGGTGAAGCGGGTTGGAGAGGTCGGCCAAAAGATCGTCGATTGGTTGAGCGCGTGCGTGAGATCCACGAGCTGGAGTCGATCAAGATCGACTGCGGGTGTCTCGCAACTGATCAGGAGGAGGAGGCTCGCCACCCTCCAGGGAACAGTGGGTAACAGAGGGGACATCGGCACCTCACCGGGAGAGGGATCGAACGGTGAGGTGAATGCCCCACCGCTCAGGATGGCGTCAACCGCGTCGCAGCTTACTTGAGCAAGAGCAGGTCACGATAGGTCGGGAGCGGCCACAGGTCGGCCGACACGACCGTCTCAAGCCGGTCGACGATGGCCCGGGTATCGGCCATCGCGGGCTGAACCATCTCCCGCATATGCTTGGCGTGGGCCAGTGGTGACTTGTGTCCTTTCCCGTTCGCCCCTTCCAGCGCCGTGATGGCTCTACGCAAGGTGGATACGAGTTCGACAAATGTCCTGAGTGCGGCGATTCCGTCCGGAGTCTCCACACCCACTGCATTCGTCGCTCCGGCCGCCTCGGCCATGAGCGTTTGGTGCTCAAGAGCGGCTGGAAGAATCTGCGTTCGCGCCATCGTGGCCATCATCTCCGCTTCAATCTCCACCTGCTTCACGTACTTTTCGATAGTAATATTAGCCCGGGACGTCAGCTCGGCCTTATCAAGCACACCGTACTTGCGGAAGAGCTCCGTATTCTTCTTCTGGGTAAGAACCGGGAACGCTGCGACCGAATCGGCGAGCATCGGGAGCTTCCGGCGCTTGGCTTCCGCATGCCATGCGGGGGAGTAGTTGTCTCCGTCGAAAATAACCCGCCGGTGCGTCTTGAGGATCGACTTCAGCACCCGGAGGGCGGCTTGGTGCACTTTCGCCGGCGTCGGCGAGGTTCCAACCCGTTTCTCAATCTCTCCGGCCAGATAGTCCAAGGATTCGGTCACAATCAGATTGAGAATCGTATTGGGCCACGCCACACTTGCCGTCGATCCAACCGCCCGAAATTCAAATTTGTTACCGGTGAACGCAAAGGGAGAGGTACGATTGCGATCCCCGGAGTGACGGGGGAGTTGGGGGAGTGATTTCGCCCCCAAATCGATGGTCCCACCACGAAGGGTCCGCTTGGGGAGCCCTTTCTCGACCTGATCGAGAATATCGCTCAGCATGCTACCCAGAAATACCGAGATAATCGCCGGCGGCGCCTCGTTGGCTCCCAAGCGGTGGTCGTTCCCCGCGCTTGCGATCGATGCCCGAAGGAGGTCGGCATGGAGATCGACCGCACGTATCGTGGCACACAGAAAGACAAGGAATTGTAGATTCGTGTGGGTCTCATCCTGCGGATCCAACAGGTTGACACCGGTATCGGTGGACATCGACCAGTTATTGTGCTTCCCCGACCCGTTGACCCCGGCAAAGGGCTTTTCGTGGAGGATGGCCTGCAAACCATATCGGGGTGCCACCCGCTTGAGCGTCTCCATTAAGAGCATCTGATGGTCGCTGGCCAGATGGCTTGTCTCGAACAGTGGGGCAATCTCGTACTGCCCAGGTGCCACTTCGTTATGCCGGGTCTTTACCGGCACTCCAACGCGCCACAGTTCCTGCTCGACCTCAGACATAAAGGCGAGCACCCGAGGTGGGATCGTGCCGAAGTAGTGGTCTTCGAGCTGTTGCCCCTTCGGTGGACGGGCGCCAAAGAGGGTGCGCTCACACGTCACCAGATCGGGCCGGGCGTAAAATAAATCCCGATCGACCAAAAAGTATTCTTGTTCCGGACCGACCGTCGTCACGACCCGCCCCACCCCCGTGTCGGTACCGAACAGTTTCAGGATTCGGAGAGCTTGTTGGGAGAGCGCCTCCATCGAACGCAGAAGCGGAATCTTCGTATCGAGGGCCTGCCCCGTCCAGGATACAAACCCTGTTGGGATACAGAGGGTGACATTGTTGTCGCCCCGGATCAAGAAGGCCGGGCTTGTCGGATCCCACGCCGTGTACCCGCGCGCCTCAAACGTGGCACGAAGCCCACCAGAGGGAAAACTCGATGCATCGGGTTCACCCTGAACCAGTTCGCTGCCGCTGAAATTAAAGGTCACTCCGCCAGACCCATCGGGAGCCATCAGCGAGTCGTGCTTCTCGGCGGTCAACCCGGTCAGGGGCTGAAACCAATGGGTGAAATGGGTCGCGCCCCGTTCAATCGCCCAATCCTTCATGGTGGCCGCGACAACATCGGCAACCTGCGGGTCGAGTGGTTCTCCCTGCTCGATGGTCCGGAGCAGACTGCGATAGGTCTCTCGTGGAAGCCGTTGACGCATCACGCGGAGACTGAATACATCGCTCCCGTAAAGGTCGTCGGCCCGATGACCAGTGGGAGACATCGGACTGGAAAGAGGTCGCGGTAGGTAATCCGGGACGGACGGTATTGACACGGCGTGCTCCGAGCAGACAGTTCCGAAGGACATGGGGGTGGAAGTCGGAGCCAAGTGTAGTGGGGGCAGGGAGGGCGGCGCCAGCCTTTCCCCTAGTCATACTAGGGGAAAGCGCTACCTTGCAACCATGCTCACCCTGCGTCCCGGAAGCCTCGAACTCCTGGTCCTCCGCGGTCTTCGCTGGGAACCGACCCACGGGAGTGGGGTGGCCGATTGGATCCGATTGGTGACCAACGGCGCCTTCGCCCTCGAGGACGGAACCCTCTACCCCGCTCTGCACCGGATGGAGCGCCACGGTTGGATCCGTTCTGAATGGGGCCGATCGGAGCACGGACGGAAGGCGCGATTCTACCACCTGACCGCCGGGGGGCGAGCCGAACTGGTGAACCGGATTGCGGAGTGGGAGTCCTATGTCGCCGCGATGAACCGGGCAATACAGTATGGCACTATGCGTGGGGTCAGGGGGCGCTGAGCCCTGGTTCTATTCATGGCCTTAGAAGGGCACTTCCCTCGCGCTCCCACCGCTCGAAAGTGAAGGAATGGGCATGATGTGCGTCGGCTGTGTTGTGCTCCCGCGAGACGCAGCGCCACACCTCGGGAGCGAGTGACGGAAAGGTGGTGTCGCCGTTCACCACAGCATGGACTCGAGTGAGAAACACGCGATCGGCTATCGGCAGCGCGAGTCGGTAGATCTCGCCTCCTCCGATGACAAAAATTTCAGTCTCACTCGCTTGCCACGGAGCAATCGCTTCATCGAAGGTCCGCGCCACCCGTACACCATCGGCAACAAAGGCAGGCGATCTGGTCAGCACCACGTTGGTTCGATTTGGAAGCGGCTTCCCAACCTCCAGGAAGGTCTTTCGCCCCATGATCACGGGATGACCGGTCGTGGTGCGCTTAAAGAACACGAGGTCGAGCGGAAGGTGCCACGGAAGCCCGCCGTCAATTCCGATCACATCGTTGTCGGCCACGGCCGCGATTAGGGAAACGATCATACCGCGATCGGTGCCCGGATCGCCGGGTGGGGATCGTATCGCTCGACGGCGATGTGGTCCCCGATAAAATCAAACACCGACGTAACCGTCGGGTCCAACACCAGGCTGGGAGTCATCCGTGGTGACCGGGTCAACTGTTCGCGGGCTTGGTCAAGGTGATTCTCATAGAGGTGTACATCTCCCATCGTAAGGACAAAATCACCGGGAATCAGCCCGGTGACTTGCGCGATCATCGCGGTGAGAAGGGCGTAGGAGGCAATATTAAAAGGCACCCCGAGAAACACGTCCGCACTACGCTGGTACAACTGACACGAAAGCCGACCTCCCGCGACGTAGAATTGGAAGAGCGCGTGACACGGGGCTAATGCCATTCGTGGAATGTCAGCAACATTCCAAGCACTCACCACAAGCCGCCGTGAATCGGGATTCTCCTGAATCTGCTGGATGACCGTTGCCAGTTGGTCGATATGGTGCCCGTCTGGAGTAGGCCATGATCGCCACTGGTAGCCATAGATTGGCCCGAGTTCCCCCTTGGCATCGGCCCATTCGTTCCAAATCCGCACCCCATGCGCATTGAGGTATCCGATGTTGGTGTCGCCCCGGAGAAACCATAGCAGCTCATGAACGACGCTGGTGAAGTGGATCCGCTTCGTGGTGAGGAGCGGAAATCCCGCTCCCAGGTCGAACCGGCATTGGTATCCAAAGAAGCTCCGGGTTCCGGTCCCGGTGCGATCACTCTTCGGGACACCATGGTCGAGGACGTGCCGTAGAAGATCCAGATACACCTGCATGAACGATCTCCTCAGTCCGCTGAAGGTGGGGTAGCTAATTCAATGCGGGCCCGTCCGTATCCTCCCTCGCGTTCAATATCACGGAGGGCTAGAGCAATATCCGACGGCATCGCATCGGTCGTGGTCTCCGTGACCTTGAGGTCAGACCACGGCGACTCGTTTCCGAGGATGACCCCGGGATTACAACGCTGACTCGGATCGAAGAGGCGCTTGACTCGGCCAAATAACTCCATCGTCTCAGGACCAAAGTATCGCGGGAGGACACCACATCGTAGTCTGCCATCGCCATGCTCACCAGACGGCGTCCCACCCAGGGTGGCCAGCCGCTCCATCACTTCATCATAGATCCACCGCACCCGCTGGAGCCACCCTTCCTCGCGAAGATCGGGAACCAAATTGACGTGGACGTGTCCGTCGCCTGCATGGCCAAAGAGAATCGCTGGAATGTGGTGACGCGCCGTGATGGCCCTGACCGCTCGGATATACTCTCCCAGGCGATCCCGGGATACGGCGCCATCCTCAATGATCTGAAGTGACCGATAGTTGTCGCCCAATTGGGCGAGCCGAGGACTCGCACCATGACGAACAGCCCAGAGACGCGATGCCTCTTCGGCACTCCACGCCACCGTGACCGGGACGTTCAACTGCTTCCCCAGAGATTCAATCTCCCGGAGCCGAACCAGGACAGTCCCTGGTTCTCCCTCAACATCCATGAGGAGCACTGCTTCACTCCTGGTCGTCGCGGTGCCTCTCTCGGCAACAAACTCTAGGAACGTCCGGTCGAGCAGTTCAACAGCGACCGGATGCACTTGGTCAAGGGCGTCGAGAACGCGGGGGAGGTCATCCAACTGTGCTAGGTCAATCCGGGCGGTTCCAACGGCCGCAGGCAATGGCTCAAGTCTCCAGGTCGCCTCGACCACGATTCCTAACGTTCCCTCGCTTCCGATAACGAGGTCGAGCAGGTCTCCACTCGCCATGAACGCATCGAGGGCGTACCCTGATGAATTCTTCCTGGTGGCGGGGAAGGAACCGAGGATCACCTCTCGTGCGGCGTAAAGATCGGTCTTGAGTGCATTCCATTGTTGAAGGAACGACTGACCTGCCCTGGGCTCATCGCCTCGTCGAAGGCTGATTCGTTCACCCGAGACGAGTAGGATCTCCGCCGCGGTAATCCAGTCCCTGACCGACCCGAACCGATAGGAACGTGCCCCCGCAGCATTGGTCGCGAGCACACCACCCACCGTCGCCCACTGTCCACTGGAAGGCACGACCGGCATCCGGAGGCCTACCGGGAACGCTCCGGCGTTGAGTTTCTCAACAGTGACGCCGGCACCGGTCCACGCCTGGGCGTTTGCCTTGTCGATCGCGAGAGGGGTGCCGTCCAGTCGGGTACAATCGAGAAGAAGTCCCCGACCAACATTCCCCCCTGCCATTCCGGAGCCGGCACCGCGTGGCACAATGGGACAACCCTCGACACTGGCCCAGTGGAGAAGCTCCATTAGGTCCGCCGTGGTAGCAGGTTGGGCGACGTAATCAGGGAAAATGCGAAACACACCCGCCCCCTCGGCGTACGCTGCACAGGCCCGGCGGTCAGGGCGAACTCCCGCGGGTAACGGCGTCAGCGGGCGAGGCTGGGATGGTTGCTGAATCATGGGATGTGGGCCCAATGACGAGGGATCGGCAAATCCCGACCAACGAGGTATACTATCCTGCATGCGAGACGGGACCAAAGCCCAGCTGATTCACATCGATGTCGACCGGCGCTTGGGCCATGAGTGGGACGAATGGGATGGGAAGCCTTTACCCAATGGCGGGAGCTACGATACTCCCGAGTCCACATTCTATCGTTGGTCTGCGCTGGCCCTCGCCACCGGCTTTGTCCTCGTTGCTGCATTGGTTCTCCTCCTGGCGCCACGCTTGGCGATGCTCCACCCCAATCTTCCCGTTCTATCCTGGCGTGCCCTTGTAGCCCTGTTCGCTCTGACAGTGGTTTGGTGGATCGGCCTAGTGATTGCCGGAACGACCGGTCGAGTCATCTGGCCGCCGTTGTTGTCAGAACGTGGCGGCTTTCTCTGGCTCATGCGGTGGACGTCACTCTTTGCACGACGATTTGGGCGTCGCGACTGGGTTGAAAATGCCGCGGTCAAGGTCTACAACGCCATTGCGTTGGCGCGCGTCCGGCAGATCCGCCAAGGGGAGCTGTTGCTCCTTGTGCCGCGTTGCCTCTCCCGCGAGACCCTCGATGGAGTCCTCCACCTCGCAGGCCGATACGATGTACCGGTCTTCGTGGCCACCCGGGGTCAACTGGCCCGGCGCGTGATTCGAGAGCGTCGTCCGCGTGCGGTCGTGGCGGTGGCGTGCGAACGCGATATGGTCACGGGTCTGCACGACGTGGCCGGCAAGGTTCCGGTCCTCGGCTTGACGATGACTCTCCCGGCAGGCCCCTGCAAAGACGCAGGTCTCGACCTGGGTCAGCTGGAGCGATACGTCCAAGCGTTCGTCGGGTAGGACGGTCGCACTCAGGTCCCAGCGCTTCCACTGCTCGATGAAGGGTCGGGGTCTCCATACAGTGACACTAATCGTTTGAGACGGGCCTGCACGCGCTGGAGCACGAGGTGGTCACTGGGAACCGCAACATCGAGCTCCCGTCCGTCGCGAGACGGATCAACCCACGGGCGATAGACGATCTCAACCGTACAACGCACATAACCCGGACGCGCAGGATCCACCCATCCTCGAACGCGGACGACATCGACCCCCACCGGCTCTCCCTCGACCTCCTGCCACCCGGGCACTCGGAACCACCTGGTCTCAACATATCCGTCGAGCAGCTCCACCGTCGCAATCGGGATGCTGTCTTCCTGCAGTGCTTCGGCCAAGATCTGGGTTCCGGATTCGATGCCGAGCCGTAGCTCGGCCGTCGCCGCCATCGGTTTGGGACCAAAGGGCGGGCGGGTGGTTGATGCCCGACACCCCAGCTGCCCAACGGCAACTCCGATCACTCCGGCCAAACCAACCCAAGAACCAAGGGTCACTGTCCCATCTCCATGGGGGTTGGATCCCCATCGCCGTAGCGGTAAAACCCTTGCCCGGTCTTCCGACCCAGACGTCCGGCGGCAATCAGGCGGTTGAGAAGGGGGGGTGGGGCGAACCGCGGGTCTCGAAACTCCGTGTAAAGCTGCTCTCCTGCCAAGGCAGCGGTATCGAGCCCGACTAGGTCGAGCAGGGTCAGCGGGCCCATCGGATGGCCCGCGCCCAACCGCATGGCCCGATCTAGATCACCAACCGACGCCACACCGGCCTCCAAGGCGCGGACGGCGTCCATCATGAACGGAATCAAGAGACGGTTGACGACGAACCCCCCTCCGTCCCGCACCTGAACAGGCACCTTCCCCAACTGGTGCACGAAATCGACGCCAGCCTCGAGCACCTCTTGGTTGACCAAGAGCGTCCGGACGACTTCCACCAAGGCCATCACCGGGACCGGATTGAAGAAATGCAGTCCCAAGACCTGAGTGGGGCGGCCTGTGGCCGCGGCAAGTTCGGTCACGCTGAAGCTCGACGTGTTCGACGCCAGCAGTACATGGCGGGGGAGCAACGTATCCAACGTTGTAAAGATCGCGTGCTTGGTCTTGAGATTCTCGGTGACCGCTTCAATGACCAAGTCGGATCCGGCAAGATCCTCTAGGGCAGTCGAGAATGTCAGTCGCGTCAGAGCGGCTTGGCGGTCCGATTCGGTTAACACTTCCTTTTTGACCAATCGATCTAGCGACCGGTCAATCGCCTGCTTTGCACGGGTGAGGGCTTCGGCATTGACATCGACCACGGTGGCCCGCATTCCAGCCGTCGCGACCACTTGGCCAATCCCTGACCCCATCAACCCACTCCCGACGATACCGACTGTTCCGATCTTCACCGGCCCCTCCTTCGCGACGCCGATCCAAGCACCCGCCGGACCTCGCCTGCAAGCTGGTCCAGCACCCCAGAGCGTGGTTCCGGCAACGCTTTCGTCTCCGGCCGGCTGCCACCTTGCTGGAGATGATCAAGAATCCGTTCCATGCCAAGAAGTGTCCGAGCTTGGGTGGGACGATACGATCTGACTGTTAGCCAGCTCAGCGCCGTTGCGGCTGGAAGCGGGAGGAGCGCTACGAGGGGAACCGCACTTAAGGCCAGCAAGATGACCGTCCCAGTTCCCGCGAGCCCCAAGAGAGTCGCCGCACCACCGATAACTTCACCGCGGGCTTTCCCGAGAACGGCATCGAGTTGGACATGCCAATATCCCGGCTCAAGGGCGGTGATGGTTGCCGTGACGACATCGGCTTTGGTCAGCATGAACCTGGCCCGACCTCCTTCCAACGCCGCAGCCCCGCGTCGAAGCGCCGCCTGCACACCGCGCACCGGCTCCCAAGCGATGCGGCCCGGCAACTGGCGCTGCACAACGAGGAGTTCGTTTCGCTCCATCCAATGCATCAGGGTCGCCTCGATATCATCACGGGCCCCGGCGATAACTCGTTGTGCCGAAATCGTCTTTGCCCCCACCAACCTGCCGAGTACCGTCGAGCTCTCTGCCGTAGACCCGGTGGTACGATCCTCAAGCATCGCTTGGCGGAGGTACCGAGCCGGAATCCCGACATCGGTCCCCAAGGACAGGACCTCGTCCTCAGTCAGCCCCTCGCCGATATCCCGTTCCGACGTTTGGAGTTCCGTTGCCCGTCGGATGATGCGGTCAAGCGCATCCCGATCGATCTTTGCAGGCACACCCACCTTGTCGTGATCCACCATCCTCTGGACCTACTCCTCCCTCTTCGGCAATGGGGTTGGCGCGGACTCGCCGACCTTCACCTGCGGCAGGATCGCCGTGAGATCGGGACGGGGAAGGGCCTTTTCTCCCGCCGGAGTGGCCGAGGGCGCGGTATGGAGATCGGGAATGAACGGTTTGATCATCTCGATAGGGACAGGGAAGATCGTGGTGGAGTTATTCTCAGCGGCGATCTCCACCACCGTCTGGAGGTAGCGAAGTTGGAGCGACATCGGCTGCCGCGCGAGCGTCTCGGCTGCATCCGCAAGCGTCTGCGATGCTTGGAGTTCCCCCTGCGCGGCGATCACCTTGGCACGCCGTTCACGCTCCGCCTCGGCTTGTCGCGCCATCGCCCGCTTCATGCTGTCCGGCAGATCGACATCCTTCACTTCCACCGCCGACACCTCGATTCCCCAGGCATCCGATCGTTCGTCGATGAGCGACTTGAGGATCCCATTGATCTTCTCCCGATCGCTCAGCAACTCATCCAGTTCGACTTCACCCAAGACCGAACGGAGGGTGGTCTGTGCAAGCTGGCTTGTCGCGTACTGAAAATCTTCAATTTCGATCACGGCTTGTTCCGGGACACTCACCTTCATGTAGAGCACCGCATTCACCTTCACCGACACATTGTCGCGGGTAATCACATCCTGGGGCGGGATATCCATTGCTACGATTCGTAGCGACACACGCTTGATCGTCGCAAACCCGGCGGGTACGAAGACCAATCCAGGCCCTTTCGTCCCCCAGTAGCGCCCGAGGAAAAAGGCCACGCCCCGTTCATACTGACGCAACACTCGAAGACTGATGAAGGAGTAGGCAACGATGACTCCCAAGACGATCAAGAAACCCATGTTTAGCCTCCCGTGGGCAGTGGCTCTGCTTCGACCAGTACTGCGACCCCTTGTCCTCCTCCGATGCAAGCCGATCCGAGTCCGAACCGGCCACCCGTTCGGCGGAGGGCATGGAGGAGATGGAGAGTGATCCGGGTCCCCGTGGCCCCAAGCGGATGCCCCAGGGCGATAGCACCACCGTCGATGTTGGTGCGGTCGCGATCGAGTCCCAACTCCCGTTCAACCGCAAGATACTGGGCTGCGAATGCTTCGTTGATCTCAATCACATCAATTTCGTTCAGGGTGAGTCCCACCCGGGCCAGCACCTCATGGACCGCCGGGACGGGACCGATGCCCATATACGCCGGTTCCACCCCACTGATACCCCATCCACGTAACCGACCAAGGATTGGGAGGCCTCTTTGCTTGGCGACCGTACCGGAAGCCAGCACGACCGCCGCGGCTCCATCCACGATCCCCGACGCGTTTCCGGCGGTGACGATCCCGTCCTTCTTGAAGTAGGGGCGCAGTCCGGCCAACACCTCCGCCGTCGTATCCGGTCGCATATGCTCGTCCGACCGAAACTCCTGCACCCCCCGCTTCGAATCCAGGGGGACGCTCACTATCTCGTCCGCAAAGACGCCTTCCGCCCAGGCCCGCTTCGCCATCGCCTGGCTCCGGAGCGCAACGGCATCGACCTCTTTCCGGCTGAGATTGTATCGCTGGGCCAACTTCTCCGCCGTCTCTGCCATCGGTAGCCCGCAGTAACTGTCGGTCAGCGCGGACCATAGGGTATCCTCGAGCGGAGGTGGGACCCCGAGACGGTACCCCCAACGCGCGTCGCGGAGAACATGGGGCGCTTGACTCATCGATTCCGTCCCCCCTGCGAGGACCACATCGGACTCACCGAGCTGGATCTGCCGGGCTCCTTGAATGACCGATTCGAATCCGGAGCCACAGAGACGGTTGACGGTGACAGCCGGGGTTTCGATTGGGCAGCCGGCGTGGAGAGCAACGTGCCGGGCCAGATAGGGCGCATCTGAAGAGGTTTGGAGCGTATTCCCTACGATCACGTGGTCAACATTCTTGGGCTCGATTCCGGCCCTGGACATGGCGGCACGAGCAGCGTGAATGGCGAGGGCCGTGGCACTGACCCCTTTCAGGCTCCCACCGAATCCACCGAGTCCGGTCCGTGCCCCAGACAGAAAGACGACTTCTGGATGACTAGAGTGATTGTCGGACGGCACGCGGACTCCTGGGTTTCGGGACGACGCCCTCTCTCCCAATAATAGCGTGCCGGAGAATCAGACGAACTCTCCTCCGGCGCCCAACTGATGGCCGCAACGGGGACAGTGCCGCCAACCCGGTGCTACCTCATCCCGACACCCGGGGCAACGAACCGGCCCGATCTCGGTCCCGCAGCCGGGACAGAAGCGAAGCCATTCCACGCTCGGCAGCGGAATTGAGCAGCCAGGGCATTTCCCAGGTTCAGGGCGTTGAAGTGCTTCAAAGCTTGGAGACACCGCCGGACCCGGGGCGGGGTCAGGCGGGTGGGAATGTTCCGGAGGGTCGTCCTCCGGGTCGGGTAACTCGAGCAACGGTGCCGCCTCCTTCTCCTCCAACCCGCCAGCATCGTTGGAGAGGGGGAGCGGTAGGTCAGAGGGTGTCGGCGATGCTGGAGGGCTGTCAGAGTCTAGCTCTGGGCCAGTATCTGCCAGCGCCGTTTCCGTCCCTTCCAGCAGATCGGGATAGCGAAGGATAAACAGCTGCGCTTCGAGCAGTCCCGGCACCATATCGATACCCGGGGCAGGGTTGTCCAGCGCCTCCCGACACCCTACCACCAGCTCGCCTGGGTCCAACCGCCCATATCCCCCTTCGCCGGCGCACAACCGAAGCACCAGCAGTTCGTACTCCTCGATCGAGGAAATACCGAGTTGTCGGCGGTAGCGCCGATAAGGAACTACGGTGTTCATCAAGGCCGCCACCGGTAGCGCACCCCGATCGAGGGGGTGGACCTCGGCGAGGGCGGCGAGAAGACGGTCGAGTCCGGTCACCGAATCCTCCTCATGATGACAGGTATAGAGATAAGAGGGCAGCGTTTCACTCGGTGCTTCACCGTAGAACGTAACCGCTTACCCTATTCACCGAATGGTGACGGTCATGCGGCGAAGAACCGGCCCCGAGGAGGGTAACTTGGCGGAAACGATGACGGTACCTGCCATCAGGCCGTGAACCCAGGTACTCTTATCCGAGTCATTTGAGAAGAAGACACTCGCGCCCGGCTGGGCCTCCCAGGTAACGGCAAAAGGTACTCCGGGGAAGCAAAACGGGAATGGCACCGTTGGCCGCGCGGCTACATGCGTGGAGTCGCCGATGCCGATAGTGTCGGCAGTTGGATCAAGGATGGCTAAGGCCCCAAAGCATCCATCAGGTGGGGGTGG
>JAJCZW010000147.1 GCA_029262155.1 Gemmatimonadota bacterium | reverse complement strand
CGTCGGGGTCGTCGCGGATGTCCACGACGATGGGGTGGACCGAGCAGCAACCCCGACCCTCTACTGGCCTTTCCTCGTCGCCGACTTCTGGGGAATGAAGTTCTTCGGATTCTTTGCCCGGACCACAACCTACGCGGTGCGTACGAGTGGGCCCCCAACCGATTTGCTCCCGGCGATTCGCCAAGCTGTCTGGTCGGTCAACCCCAATCTCCCCCTGGCAGATGTCCAGACCCTCCAGAACGTGCTCGACCGCTCAATGGCACGCACATCCTTTACGCTCACCCTCTTGAGTATTGCTGCTACCATCGCACTTCTACTCGGCATCGTAGGGTTGTATGGAGTTGTCTCGTACAGCGTCACGGCGCGGACGCGGGAGATTGGGATTCGGTTGGCCATCGGCGCGCGGCAACCCGATGTCACCGGCATGGTGCTCAAGCATGTGCTGATCCTGGCCGCGGTTGGTATTGCTCTTGGGCTTGTCGCCGCCGTCGGACTTTCGCGGCTCATGGAGGCGATTCTCTTTGGGGTCGCGCCAGTCGACTTCACTACCTATGCCGTCACCGGTTTGCTCCTGGCGGTGGTCGTCGCGGCAGCCGGATACCTCCCGGCGCGACGGGCGGCGAAGGTGGATCCCGCACAGGTGCTCCGACACGACTAAGATCTGACGTCTCCCTTCGGTGTCTCAGAGGTGCATCTCTGGGACGCCGGCTTTGACGATTACATCCGTAGCCTCCTCAGCCGGAGGGCATTGCCCACGACCGAGACCGAGCTGAGACTCATCGCAGCAGCCGCGATAATCGGACTCAGGAGAATACCGAAGACCGGATACAGAACCCCGGCAGCGATCGGCACGCCTACGCTGTTATAGATGAAGGCAAAGAAGAGATTCTGGCGAATGTTCCGCATGGTACTCCGGCTCAGACGACGTGCCCGAACGATTCCGCGGAGGTCGCCCTTGACCAAAGTGACGCCCGCGCTCTCCATGGCGACGTCCGTGCCCGTCCCCATCGCAATACCCACCTGCGCCTGGGCGAGGGCCGGGGCATCGTTGATCCCGTCTCCCGCCATCGCGACGATCTTTCCCTCCTCCTGCAAGCGCTTGACGATCGCCGCCTTCTGATCCGGCAGGACATCGGCGATGACAGCATCGATCCCAAGCCTGCCGCCCACGGCTTTGGCCGTCGTTTCGCTGTCACCGGTCAACATGATGACCTGAACGCCTTCCTTGTGCAGTTCCTCGATCGCTTGCGGACTCGTTTCCTTCACCGGATCCGCAACGCCAAGTAACCCGACCGGCTGGTGGTCGATGGCGACAAACATGACCGTCTGACCTTCGGCCCGGAGCCGCTCGCTCTCCTCAATGAGATGGGCCACATCGGTCCCGATGTCCTCCATCAACTGTTGGTTCCCCAGGGCGATCGACTCCGACCCGATTACGCCAACGACGCCTTTGCCTGTCACGGAATCGAAGGAGACCACCGGATCCAGGGTAACACCTCGTTCGGTCGCCCCGTCGACGATCGCGGCGGCCAGGGGATGTTCACTCCCTTTCTCCAAACTCGCCGCGGCACGGAGTAGGTCGTCCGCATCGAAGCCAGCGACTGGGTGGACGGTGACCAGTTTCGGCTTACCCAACGTCAACGTCCCGGTCTTATCGACCACGAGCGTATCGACCTTCCGCATGATCTCGATGGCTTCGGCGTTCTTAAAGAGGACACCGAGCGTGGCCCCCTTTCCGGTCGCGACCATGATCGACATCGGCGTGGCCAGGCCAAGAGCACAGGGACAGGCAATGATGAGGACCGCAACCGCGTTGATGAGCGCATGGGCGAAGCGTGGTTCCGGACCGACCAGGCTCCACACGACGAACGTTGCCGCCGAGATCAGCACAACCACCGGGACGAAGTACCCGGCGACGACATCCGCCAGCTTCTGGATCGGAGCACGAGACCGCTGGGCCTCGGACACCATCCGCACGATTTGGGCTAGCAGCGTCTCGGCTCCCACCCGCTCGGCCACCATGACCAGCGAGCCGGTCCCATTCACGGTGGCACCCACCAGCCGATCCCCTGTGGCCTTCGAGACGGGGATCGGTTCGCCACTGATCATCGATTCGTCGACCGAGCTTGTCCCCTCCACTACGGTCCCATCGACTGGGATCTTCTCGCCTGGCCGCACCCGCAGCTTGTTACCGGGTGTCACATGATCCAGGGGGACATCGTGTTCGGTCCCATCCTCACGTACCAGTCGAGCAGTCTTGGGAGCGAGGCCGAGCAGCGCTTTGATGGCTGAGCTGGTTTGGCTGCGGGCCTTGAGTTCGAGCACCTGTCCCAAGAGGACCAGCGTTACGATGACAGCAGCCGCTTCGAAGTAGACCCCCACCCCACCGGTCTCGTCCCGGAAGGAGTCTGGAAAGATCCCGGGCAGGAGCTGCCCGATCACGCTGTAGACGTAAGCGACCCCCACTCCCAGTCCGATCAGCGTGAACATATTGAGATTGCGAGTGACTACCGACCGCCAACCCCGGACGAAAAAGGGCCACGCGCCCCAGAGAACGACCGGCGTGGCGAGGCCCAGTTCAAGCCAGGGCCACCCCTGGCCCGAGAGCATAGTTCGGATCGGGTTCCCTGCGGGGAGATATTCGGCCATCGCAATGATGACCACCGGAATCGTCAGAACCGTACTCCACCAAAACCGGAGCGTCATCATCCGAAGTTCCGGGTTCTCCACCTCCTCGCTCGTCGCCGTGCGCGGCTCCAGGGCCATCCCGCAGATGGGGCACGAGCCCGGGGCATCGCGCACCACCTCCGGATGCATCGGACAGACGTATTCCGTTTTGTCCGGGGTGGGGGCAGGCTCGACCGGTTCCAACGCCATGCCGCATTTGGGGCAGGACCCCGGTTCCGGCTGGCGAACCTCCGGATGCATCGGGCAGGTATATGCGACACCCCGCGAAGTGACCCCTTGAGGCGTGTCGGCACCTGACGCCTCAACATATTTCTCGGGGGTTGCCTCGAAGGTAGCCTGGCAACGGGTGCTGCAGAAATGATAGGTGGTGCCCTCGTGCTGAGTGTGTATCGGGCTGTCGGTGGGGATGCTCATCCCGCAAACCGGATCGACGGTCGTAGCCGGATCATGCTGTGGATGTGGCGACTGACCATCGTGGTGCTCGTGACCGTGGGAACTCATGGTTGTGCCCTTTGGTACGGGACCAGGGAGAGAATTCGGATTCGCTCGTACAAGGTGATCCGACTTTCGAAGAGTGACAGGATCAAGGCTTGCACCAACGAAGGTGAAACCGGCAACTTCTACACCTCAGGATGAATCAACGCAAATGACTATCCCTCAACACCTTGTGAGCTACATTCCGAGACGGTGCAAGACCCGGAGACGGGGGCCTTGGCCCGTCAGGTGGGGGAAATGCCCCAGCGCAAGGAGATCACATTGACCGGTCGGACCCCTCGGTGGCGGCTGCAAACTCAGTTGCTGGCGCTCCTCCTCGCCTTCGGCGTCATCCCCCTTGCCGGCGTTATTATCGGCGGATATACCGTAACCCGGCGCGCGATGATCAGCCAGGCAGACTCTGCGCTGCAAGAGCTTGGGCGCCGACAGGCGGGGTATCTCCAAACAGAACTCCGACGGGAGCGACTCCTCCTCCGGACGATCACCGGACCGCTGGCAACAACGGCCGGGCGACTCCAGCCGGGCGAAATCGCGCAGGTGCTTGAAAGCAGTCTCCCTGACGACGGAGTATTCGATGGGTTACGGCTCATTGGAAGCCGGGGCAACATTGTCGCCGATGTGGCGTTGCGGAGCACTGCTCCCCATTGGCCCGATCGGGCCCCGGTATTTGCCTGGGCGTCACGCCCACGTCATGTGGTGCTTCACCAGGATAGTGGTCGGACGGTGGCCTACATCTTGGCGGCACCGGTACAGATGGACGGCGAGACATTGTGGCTGGAAGGCCATGTCCGCGCCGACGACTTCGCCCGGCTCTTTGACATGCCAGTCCATTTCATGGGCGGCGCCGAATTCGGAATCTTCGGCCCCGGGGGCGAGACAGTGGTGGTGTCGCACGCTCACGCCACTGACGCACTCAAGCACCTAACTGAAGGCCCCCTCCCCGACTCCCTCCACCTCGCCCGGGCGACCATCGGTGGTATTCCTTCGCTCACCTTTACGGCCCCACTTCCGGAGGTCGGCTGGATACTCGGCGCGGCCCTTCCCCTCGATCTGGTACTGACCCCGGTCCAACAACTTCGGAATGCCGCGATTCTTGCCGGACTGATCTTAATCCTGGTGATCGTGTTCGCTGCCCAGTGGGCGGCACGACTGGTAACGACTCCTCTTCGCGAACTGTCATCTGCCGCCGCGCGCTTTGGCGAATCGGGCATCTACCCGGCAGTCGAACACCCCGGTGTTGCCGAGACGGCCGCACTCGTCGCCTCATTCCGACGGATGGCGACCTCATTGGCCCAATCGCACGAACAGATTCAGACGCTCCATGCCCAGGAGATGGAACGAGCCCAGCAACTCGCCACGGTCGGGGAATTGGCCAGTGGGGTCGCCCATGAGGTTCGAAACCCGCTGACCGGTGTACTCGGCGCCTTGGAGGTTGCCATGCGCCGCCTTCCGCCACAGGACACGGCCCTTCCGATGCTGAGCGAGGCTCAAGCCCAATTGCGGCGGATCGAGGTGACCACGACCCGGCTCCTCGAGTATGCCAGGCCTCCGGATATGCGCCAAATGCTCGTCGATGTCCAAGGACTCGTCGATCGAGCCGTCCGCGTGGTGGAGACCAAGGCGCGAAAGGCGGACGTCACCCTTCAGGTCCGACCGTCGTTTACCTGGC
>JAJCZW010000146.1 GCA_029262155.1 Gemmatimonadota bacterium | reverse complement strand
ACCGGGTTTCCCATCGCCCGGATCGGGACGAAGGTCGCCGTCGGATATCGATTGGACGAACTCCCCAATGACATCACCAAGACCACCCCAGCCTCGTTTGAACCGGTGCTCGATTACGTCGTAGTCAAGATTCCCCGGTTCGCCTTCGAAAAGTTTCCCTCGGCCGATCCCACACTTACAACACAGATGAAATCGGTTGGGGAAGTGATGGCGATTGGGCGTACGTTCAAGGAAGCGTTTCAGAAAGGGTTCCGCGGGTTGGAAATCGATCGTGCCGGTTGGGCCACAGGTTCCCTTATCGACGATCGACTCACCGCGGGTGATCCTGAAGCGCTCCAGATCGCTCTTCGACGCCCGACACCGGAACGGATGTTTCAGATCAAGCGCGCGATCGAGGCCGGGATCACCGTGCACGATATTCATGAGTGTACCGCCATCGACCCCTGGTTTCTTGACCAGCTAGTGGAACTGGTCGATGCCGAGCGGGAATGGTCCCAGGCACCGTGGGGTGAGGAAGATGCACCTGATCGCACGCTGCTCCGCAGGATGAAACGGATGGGGTTCTCGGACCGCCAGCTTGCAGAGGCGCGGGGCGACGCGATGACCGAGGAAGGGATCCGAAAGGCGCGGCATCGACTGAACCTCCGACCGGTCTACAAGATGGTCGACACCTGTGCCGGTGAGTTTCCGTCGACCACGCCCTACCTCTACTCTTGCTACGATACCGAGAACGAGATCGGCCCCGACGAGCGGGACACGATCATCATCCTCGGCAGCGGTCCAAATCGTATCGGCCAAGGGGTCGAATTCGACTATTGCTGTGTGCGTGCCGCGATGCAGTTTCGCACGATGGGCTATCGAACCGTCATGGTAAACTCGAACCCCGAAACCGTCTCGACGGATTTCGATATGTCCGACGCCTTGTACTTCGAACCGCTCACGCTGGAGGATGTGCTCGAGATCGTACAACTCGAGCAACCCCTAGGTGTCGTGGTGCAGTTTGGCGGACAGACCCCGCTGCGCCTGGCCCACGCCTTGGAGCAAGAGGGCGTTCCAATTCTTGGGACCTCGCCCGAAGCAATCGACCGCGCCGAGGATCGAGGTCGATTCGAAGCGATCGCGCGGGATTTGGGCGTGAGCCAGCCGCCGGCAGGAACCGCGTTGTCACTTGAGGAGGCATTGGCCGTCGCGGACAAGATTGGCTACCCCGTATTGATCCGTCCTTCCTACGTCCTGGGCGGTCGTGCCATGCAAATTGTGTATGACGCCGCCTCGTTGGAAGCATTCTTCGCTGAGGCTATTCTCGTGGCAACTGGCCATCCAGTCTTGATCGACGCATTTCTCGAAGACGCCTTCGAAGCGGACGTCGACGGGGTCGCGGATGGAGAGCACTGCGTGATCGGCGGTGTGATGCAGCATATTGAGGATGCAGGGATTCACTCGGGCGACTCGGCCTGCGTGCTCCCCCCGTATTTGATTACCGAAGACCAGGTCGCGGAGATGCGGGAACACACACGTGCCTTTGCCAAACGGCTAGGTGTTGTGGGTCTCTTGAATGCGCAATATGCCATCAAGGATGGTCGGGTGTTCGTCTTGGAAGTGAACCCTCGTGCTTCACGGACCGTCCCCTTTGTGTCCAAGACGACTGGCGTATCGTTGGCCAGTGTGGCGGCAGCGCTCATGGTCGGGAAGACGCTTGCCGATCTCGAATTGACCGATGATGTGCTCCAACCGTACGTCACGGTGAAAGAAGCGGTGTTTCCCTTCAGCAAGTTGCCTGGAGTCGATCTTATTCTCGGCCCCGAAATGCGTTCGACCGGTGAGGTCATGGGGATTGCGGACTCTTTCGGGATGGCGTTCGCCAAAGCGCAGATGAGCGCGGATGGTGCCCTACCATTATCAGGCACGGTGTGCATTACCGTCAACGATCGCGACAAGCCCACCGTCGTTCCCATCGCTCGGCGATTTCATGAGCTTGGATTTCGGGTGCTAAGCACCAGGGGGACGGCCCGATATCTTCGGGCCCGAGGGATACCGGCTGAAACGGCGCTCAAGGTCTATGAGGGACGCCCCAATATCGCCGACCTGATCGTCCAAGGGGAGATTCAGTTGTTGGTGAATACCCCTCTTGGAAAGCGGACTCAGCAGGACGACTATCGGATTCGTCGAGAGGCCCTCCAACATCGCATCCCCTATACCACCACCATGTCAGCCGCCTCGGCTGCCTGTGATGCTGTGATTGCGCTTCGGAGTCGGCAGGGGGTGGTCCGCCCCCTTCAAGAATGGCACCAGATGGCGCGGGCGGCCGTGGCGGACGTCGGGTGACATCCGCACGAGATCCGAGTTTTGTCCGGCGCCTCTCCCAGGAAGTTGTGAGTGAGGTGCGGGCTGCCGAACCACTCGAACGCTACAGCACATACCGGATCGGGGGACCCGCGACCATGGTCCTTTCCTCGTCCCCGGAAGAGGTTGGGGCCATTGTCCGGGTAGCCTGCGAGGAGGATGTCCCGGTCTTTCCTTTGGGGCTCGGATCGAACCTGCTCTTTCCTGATGATGGCATGACCGCCCTAGTCCTCCGGATAGGGAAGGGGTGTGATTCGATGCGGCAGGATGGGGCCGGGTGGCGATTCGGGGCGGGATTGCCCGGACCAATCGCCGCAAGAAAAACGGCCGCCGCTGGCTGGGCGGGGCTCCACATCCTGGTGGGTGTCCCCGGTACGGTCGGTGGAGGGGTGTCGATGAATGCCGGGTGCCATGGAGGTGAGTGGGCCGACGTGGTTCGCTCCGTCACGGTCGTGGGGCAGGGTGGAGAGGATCGAGTGATTCCACGAGCCGAGATTCCATTTAGCTACAGGCAGAGTGGGCTTGGGACAGATATCGTTGTTGACGTTGAGGTCGAGCTGCGAGAAGAGTCCTCCACCGTCCTACAGTCGCGTGTCGCCGAGCTCTTTGGCTGGAGACAGTTGGGTACGCCATTTCAAGCGGCCTGTTGTGGAAGCGTGTTCCGCAATCCTCCGCATGGGATTGCGGGGGAGGACTGGCGGTCCGCTGGTCAACTGTTGGAAGCGGCCGGGCTTAAGGGCACGGAGCGTGGCGCAGTCCACGTGTCGCCGCTTCACGCGAATTATTTTGTCAACCGAGGCGGTGCCACGGCCACGGAGGTCGTGGGGCTTATCGGTGAAGCTCGGGTCAGGGTTGAAGAGCGATTCGGGATTCTCCTCCAGCCCGAGGTAAAGATCCTCCGACCCGATGGCCAGCTATTCCGAATTGAGAGCGAGAGGAAACGCCCATGTCCCTAACCTACTTCGTCCACGAGTCAGCCTTCGTTGACCACGGCGCGACCATTGGGGAGGGGAGTAAGATATGGCACTTCTGTCATGTCATGGCCGGGGCGGCGATTGGGCCCGGTTGCAATCTCGGGCAAAACGTCGTGGTCATGCCCGGAACCCGTATCGGCGCCAATGTGAAGATCCAGAACAATGTGTCGATCTATGAGGGAGTCGAATTGGAAGACGACGTGTTCTGTGGCCCGAGTTGCGTCTTCACCAACGTGATCAATCCTCGGAGCCATGTCTCGCGAAAAAAGGAGTACCAGCGGACCCTGGTTCGCCGTGGGGCGACGATTGGAGCCAACGCCACGATCGTCTGCGGCCGGACGATTGGCATCTACGCCTTTGTCGGTGCCGGTGCAGTCGTGACCCGGGATGTGCCGGATTACGCGCTGGTGACCGGGGTTCCGGCACGGCAGGTGGGATGGGTCTGTTCCTGTGGCGTTCGCCTCCCCGCCGGCGGGGAGAATTGCGCTGGATGTGGCCTGTCCTACGCGGAGGAGGATGGCCGGCTGTCCCCGATTGACCGAGTTCCCTAAAATCGGTTAAGTTTAGGACTTATCATAACTTGCGGACGGTGTCCTCGCCGAATGTTCGGGGCGGATCGCTCGCTCCTGTCTCCCACCACCGAGGCCTCCGGGTCTCCATTTTCAACGGTGATTTGGTGAATGTTCCTTTGTTGGATCTGACGGCCCAATACCGGGTCATCAAAGACGCGGTCGGCACGCGGGTGGCTGACGTGCTGGAGCGACAGCAGTTCATCATGGGGCCGAATGTGGTCGAACTGGAAGCCCAGGTTGCCGCACTCTCTCATGCCCGGTGTGCCGTAGCATGTGCCTCAGGGACGGATGCCCTTCTCCTCCCCCTCAAAGCGCTCGGTCTCAAGCCGGGCGATGAGGTCATCACCACGGCGTTCACGTTCTTCGCCACCGCCGGGGCCATTGCGAACGCCGGAGGGATTCCTGTCTTCGTCGACATCGACCGCCAGACATTCAACATCGACCCCGAGGCTATCGCGGCGGCTATTACGCCTCGGACCCGTGCGATTGTTGTCGTACACCTCTTCGGCCAGATGGCTCCGATGGAACAGATCCTCCCCCTGGGAGAGCGGCACGGCCTGGCGATTATCGAGGATGCGGCCCAGGCCATCGGTGCCCGCCGTCAGATGGGGGATTCCTGGCGGATGGCTGGCGAACTTGGCTGGGTGGGTACGTTCTCGTTTTTTCCGAGCAAGAACCTCGGGTGCTATGGCGATGGTGGAATGATCGTCACCCAGGATCCGTCTCTTGCAACTCGATTGGGTCGACTCCGATTGCATGGTGGGGCCAAGCAATATCATCACGACGAGGTTGGAACCAACAGCCGTCTAGATGCCATTCAGGCCGCGGTCCTATTGGCGAAACTCCCATACCTGGCAACGTGGAGTGAAGCCCGCCGGGCTCATGCCGCGGCATACGGTGCGGGATTCAGCGGAACGTCTAACGTCGTTCCTCCAGCGACGGAGAAGGCCAACGAGCACATCTTCCACCAATATACCGTGCGGGTTCCCGTGGGGCGGGACGCATTGCGGGCGCATCTCAAGCAGCGGGGAATCGGATCGGCGGTCTATTACCCCGTCGCGTTGCACTTACAACCATGTTTCTCTGAGTTGGGGTACCGTCTCGGGAGCTTACCGATATCGGAGCGCGCGATGGAGGAAGTCCTTTCGCTGCCGGTCTACCCCGAAATGACCGATGACCAACAGGGGTATGTCGTGCAGACGATTTGCGAGTGGACGCCATGAATCGTCTCCGGCTGGGTGTAATTGGGGCAGGGGCGTGGGGGCGGAACCACGTTCGCACCGTCGCGAATTTGCCTGAGGCTAAATTGGCCGTTATCTGCGAGTCGGATCCCGCGATCCGAAAACAGATGCAACACGCCTATCCTGGGGTCCTGGTAACGGATAGCGTCGATCAGGCGCTTGCCGCGGCCGAAGCTATCGTGGTGGCGACCCCTGCCCGATCCCATACCGATCTGGCGTTACGGAGCATCTCGCGTGGACTTCCAACCCTGGTGGAAAAGCCATTTGCCCTGTCCGTTGCCGACGCAGAGCGCATTGCCGAGGCCGCGACTGTTGCCGGAGTTCCGGTCCTGGTCGGCCATCTTTTAGAGTATCACCCGGTGGTCAACCGGCTCCGGGAACTGGTGGGGAACGGGGACCTGGGCCAGATCTACTATCTCTACTCCCAACGGGTGAATTTGGGGCAGGTCCGTCCCGACGAGAACGCATTGTGGAGCTTTGGCCCACACGATATCTCCGTGGCACTATATCTGCTAGGAGAGACACCGATTCGGGTTGCGGCGCAGGGTCGGTCGTATTTGCAGCCCGGGATTGAGGATGTGGTCTTCCTGACCCTCACCTTTGGGTCGGGAACCGTTGCGCATGCGCAGATGTCGTGGCTCGACCCCCACAAGGCACGCCGATTGACCGTGGTTGGATCTCGGCAGATGGCGGTCTTCGACGATATGGCGCCGCGTGAGAAACTGCGGATCTACGATAAGGGGATCGATCGTCCCCCAGAGTACCGCTCCTATGGGGAGAGTCTGGCGATCCGTGAAGGTGACATCTTCATCCCGAAACTGTCCAATGCCGAGCCACTCGCTCTCGAACTTCAACACTTCGTGCGAGTCGCCCGCGGCGAGGAAGCGCCTCGATCAGATGTGGCGGATGGTGTCCGGGTCGTGCGGGTCCTGGAGGCGGCGAGTCGGTCGCTGAGTGCAAACGGAATACCGGTTCCCTTGGAGGGGCACTAGATGTCGATTGTAGATGAACTCGTTGGGAAGGCGGAGCGTCGTGAGGCGCTCTTCGGCATTATCGGATTGGGCTATGTCGGACTCCCTCTCGCGGTCGAGCTGACCCAGGCTGGGTATCGCGTGGTGGGGTACGACGTGAATCCGAAGGTGGTGGAAGGCCTGATGGCGCGTGTGTCGCACGTGAAGGACGTCTCGGATGCCACGCTTTGTGAGGCTCTCGATTCCGGGCGGTTCTCGGCGACCGCCGATCCGAGCCTCCTGGCCGAGGCTGACGCGATCAGTATCTGTGTCCCAACCCCACTCTCGAAATTCAAAGATCCCGACGTGAGTTACATTGTGGCCGCCACCGAAGCGGTGAAGCAAACGCTCCGGCGGGGGCAAGCCATCATTCTCGAAAGCACGACCTATCCTGGTACCACCCGCGAGATTCTGTTGCCCGCCCTCGAGAGCACCGGGCTGGTGGTGGGTCAGGATTTCTTCTTGGCCTTTAGTCCGGAGCGGGTCGATCCGGGCAACGCCACCTATGGGACCCGGAATACGCCCAAGGTGGTCGGCGGGATCACGCCCGATTGTACCCGGGTGGTTGCGGCACTCTATCAACCGGCAATCGATACCCTCGTCCTGGTATCAACCACCGAGGCAGCGGAACTGGTCAAGTTGTTGGAAAATACGTTTCGAAGCGTCAACATAGGGTTAGTCAACGAGATGGCCATCGTGTGTGACAAGCTTGGGGTCGATGTCTGGGAGGTGATCGAGGCTGCCGCGACCAAGCCATTCGGCTTTATGAAATTCTTGCCGGGCCCCGGTCTGGGGGGGCACTGCATCCCGATCGATCCCCATTACCTCGCTTGGAAGATGCGCGGTTTGAACTACAAGACTCGTTTCATCGACCTCGCCGGTGAACTCAACACGGAGATGCCGGTGTTTTGGGTGCGCAAAGTGGGGGATGCGTTGAATAAAAACGGACTAGCGGTTCGTGGGTCAACCGTGCTCATTCTCGGCGTCGCCTACAAACGGGATATCGAAGATCTTCGTGAGAGCCCCGCGCTGGACATCATTCGGTTGCTCGAAGGGCAAGGTGCCGAAGTCTGCTATCACGATCCTTACGTGCCCGAATTCCGGGAAGATGGCCACAAGCTTGTTTCGACGCCGCTGACGGCGGAGACGGTGGCCGACGCCGACTGTGTGATGATCGTGACCGATCACTCCACCATTGATTATGACTTGGTACGTACCCACGCCCGTGTGGTCGTGGATACGCGAAACGCCTTGGCGACACGGAGGTAGGGGTGCGAGTTTCAGTCATTGGGACGGGGTATGTGGGGTTGGTTGCCGGGGCCTGTTTCGCCGAGACCGGTAACGATGTCCTCTGCGCCGACAAGGACGACGCGAAGGTCGCCCGACTGACGGACGGCGAAATCCCCATCTTCGAACCCGGGCTTGAGCCGTTGGTAAGGGGGAATCTCGCTGACGGACGGTTGCGTTTCACCAGTGACGTCGGGATGGCCGTGCGCCACGGCCGGGTGGTGTTTATCGCAGTAGGGACACCGCCGCAAGAAGACGGATCGGCCGATCTACAGCATGTCCTTGCCGTCGCGACACTCATCGGACAACAGATGGAACAACCGACGGTTGTTGTGACCAAGTCGACCGTTCCGGTCGGGACGGCGGCGAAGGTGCGGGCGGCGATCGAAGCAGAGACCGACATCCCCTTCTATGTCTGCTCCAACCCTGAGTTTCTCAAAGAGGGGGCCGCAGTCGACGATTTCATGAAACCGGATCGTGTTGTCATCGGGACGGATGCGGAGGAAGCGCGTGCGGTGATGGCGGAGCTGTACGATCCGTTTGTCCGGACCGGCAACCCGATCATGTTCATGGACATCTGTTCCGCGGAGATCACCAAGTATGCCGCTAACGCTATGCTGGCCGCTCGCATTTCGTTCATGAATCAGATTGCCGAGTTGTGTGAGCGGGTGGGAGCCGATGTTTCCTCTGTTCGGCATGGAATGGCGAGTGACCGAAGAATTGGAAGTGCCTTTCTGTTCCCGGGACCGGGCTATGGTGGGTCGTGCTTTCCCAAGGATGTCCGGGCCCTCGTCGGGACGGCCAACGATGTGGGGATGAACCCAGTCCTGCTCGAGTCGATCGAGACGGTCAACCGTTTTCAAAAGGAGATGCTTGCCCGCAAGGTCCATGTGCTGTTGGGAGACAACTTGGAGGGGCAAACCGTAGCGGTGTGGGGGCTTTCTTTTAAGGCCGGAACCGATGATGTGCGGGAGAGTCCGGCGCTCACCTTGATCGAACGGGTCCTTGCCGCGGGGGCAACGGTCCGAGTGCATGATCCGAAGGCTTTGGAAACGGCGCGGGTCGTGCTAGGCGATCGGGTGACCTACTGTACCGATCCCTATGCCGCGGTGGAGGGGGCGAGCGTCTTGGTGATTGTCACCGAGTGGTTGATGTATCGGACGCCTGACTTCGAACGGATCCGAAGTATTATGGCCACACCAAACGTCATCGATGGGCGGAACCTGTACGATCCGGATCGGATGCGACACTACGGGTTCACCTACCGAGGCGTTGGGCGGGGTGGGGCATCGACATGAGAGTGCTGATTACCGGGGCGGCCGGTTTTCTTGGATCCCATCTCGTGGATCGATTCCTGGCCGAGGGGCACGACGTGGTGGGGATGGACAACTTTCTGACCGGCCGACCAGAGAATCTGGCCCATCTTGCGGGTCATGAGCGCTTCAAGTTCATCAAGCACGATGTCACCGAATTCTTGTTTGTGGACGGCCCGTTGGATGGCGTGTTGCACTTCGCGTCCCCGGCCAGTCCCATCGATTATCTGCGCCTGCCTATCCAAACCCTCAAAGTCGGGTCGTTGGGGACCCATAAGGCTTTGGGATTAGCGCGGGCAAAGGGGGCTCGATTCCTCCTAGCGTCGACCTCCGAAGTCTACGGCGATCCGCAAGTACACCCCCAACCGGAGACCTATTGGGGTCATGTGAATCCTGTGGGGCCCCGGGGGGTGTACGATGAAGCGAAGCGCTTTGCCGAAGCCCTCACGATGGCGTACCATCGGTCTCACTCCATGCCCACACGCATTATCCGCATCTTCAACACCTACGGCCCCCGCATGCGAGAGCGGGATGGTCGTGTGGTGTCCAACTTTATCGTCCAGGCCCTTCGTGGTGAGCCGCTCACGATATACGGCGAGGGGACCCAGACGCGCTCCTTCTGTTTTGTCAGCGACTTGGTGGACGGGATATATCGTCTCTTCCTGAGCGAACGGGCCGATCCAACGAACGTTGGAAATCCTGGCGAATTCACCATTCGTGAATTGGCCCAGATCATTCTCCGCCTCACGGGCAGTACTGGCGGGATACAACAGGAGCCACTCCCGGTGGATGACCCATTGGTTCGAAAGCCAGACATAACGATTGCACGCGATGTGCTTGGGTGGAAGCCGTCGGTTGAACTGGAAGAGGGCCTGACGCGGACAATCGAGTATTTCCGCAGCACGATCATCCCATGACGACTTGTGTAGTCACCGGGGCGGCAGGGTTTCTCGGATCTCATCTTTCCGAGGCCCTCTTGGCGGATGGCCTGACCGTTATCGGCATCGATAATTTCGACCCATTCTACGACCGGGAAACCAAGGAGCGAAACCTGACGTTGGCGTCAGGGCATCCGTCGTTCCGGTTTGAAGAACGGGACATCACACATCCTGATGCCCTGACCGATCTGCTGACCTCAGATTCGGTCGTCGTGCACCTGGCGGCGAAACCTGGGGTTCGGCCGTCTATCGCCAATCCATTAGGCTATGCCCACGCCAACGTGATCGGGACGATGAATGTGGCGGCTTCGATGCAGCGGGCAGGGGCGACCCGCCTCGTGTTCGCTTCGAGTTCGTCGGTCTATGGGAACTCGACACCGAGTCCGTTCCGGGAGGACGCGGAGGCACGACATCCGATTTCACCGTATGCCGCCTCGAAACGTGCCGCTGAACTCTTGCTGGAATCACTCGCGGAGTATGGGGATTTGCGGGTGGCGGCCCTTCGGTACTTTAGTGTTTTCGGGCCCCGTCAGCGTCCCGATTTGGCCCTTCCTATCTTCACCCGTCGGATGCTCGCCGGGGCACCAGTCACCCTCTATGGGGACGGAACGCAAGCCCGAGACTATACCTATGTGTCAGACATCGTCGCGGGGACTATCGCGGCGATCCGGTGGACGGCCACAGCACAGGCCGGAGTACGCTATTTTAACCTGGGAGGGAATCAGGCGGTGACGGTCTCCGAGTTGCTGAAGACGTTGAGCGAAGCACTCGGCGTGGAGCCGACCGTGGAATGGACTCCCCTCCCCGAGGGCGACGTCGAACGCACGGCAGCCGATCTGACCGAGTCCGGTAGGGTGTTGGGGTACACGCCATCGGTGTCATTGGCGGAGGGGGTAGCGCATTTCGTTCGCTGGTATCGGGAGGCCCATGGAAGTCAGCACTGAGCATCTATTAGTCCAAGCCCGCGAGCGGTTTGCCCTCCAGGACTACTATGGTGCCGCGCATCTCCTTGAGGAACTGCTAGGGCGGGGCCGCAACTTTGCCGATGTACACCACCTGTTGGGTCTGTGTCACTCCTTGTTGGGGCACCACGACCTTGCACTGAATTCGTTCGAGGCGGCCCTCGCGATCAATCCACAGTATCTGGAGGCGCAGGTACACCTCGGTCTCGTGCTGAACGAACTGGGACGCACCGCAGAGGCCGAAGACGCCTTTCAGCGTGCCGCCGCTGATCGCACTACCGAACCGGTGGAAGGGTTCAGCGCCCCGATTGCCGCCAGCCTGGCCAACCAGCACGCGGCTCTGGGCGAGGCGTACGCCGAGGCAGGTGCCTTGACGTCCGCGATCGAACAGTTCCGACGAGCCGTCCAACTGGGTCC
This sequence comes from Gemmatimonadota bacterium, assembly GCA_029262155.1. Classification (GTDB taxonomy): domain Bacteria; phylum Gemmatimonadota; class Gemmatimonadetes; order Gemmatimonadales; family GWC2-71-9; genus OFTM291. Next base: position 12,456 of record JAJCZW010000146.1, on the reverse strand, counting down.
CACCTTTCACGATCTACGCTATCGACTCGGTCGATTGCTGCTCGAAGGTGGCCAAGCCCTCGCGGCCAGAGACGAACTGGAACGCGTGGTTGAAGGCAATCCCAACTTTGTCGATGCCCTCGCCGCACTCGGCCTCTCCCGTTACCTGTCGGGAGATGCCGCCGGAGCCAAGGAGACGTGGGCGGCCTGCTTGGCAAAACGACCGGACCATGCTCGCGTCAGTGCCTATATGGCGATGGCAACCCGTATCTGACCGATGATGCGGCGTGGAATCGCACTGCTGGTGGCCCTTTCACTCCCCGCATGCAGCGGGTCAGCGGCGGATCATGAGCGCCTCGGCGACACGGCCTATACCGAAGGCCGTTTCGCCGAGGCGCTCAACGAGTATGAGACTGCCACCCGATCCGGGCAACAGGATCATGTTTGGCTTAAGGTTGGTGCTGCTGCGATGGAGGCCGGCCGGTTTACCGTCGCGGCGGAGGCGTATCGTCGGTTTGCGACAGCGGAACCTGACAGGGTTGTCGAGGCAGCAATCGGTCTTGAACGAGTCGCACGCCAAGCCGTTCGGGCCCGGCCAGTCGATGCCGAGGGGTTACGGACCGCCGTACTCTCCCTGGTTGAAATCGCGCCCGAACGGCCCGTTGGCTTCCTCGCCTTGGCCACTGTTCGGAGCAGTGTCCTTGGCCCTCGGGAAGTGATTGCGGTCCTTCCGTCGGCGCTTGGGTCCGCCGGCAGTACCCGCTTGGTCGATTCTCTTCTCATCGCCTATGGCGACGCGTTCCGGGCCACCACCGATTGCGAACGGGCGACCGCTGCATACTTGGTCGTACTCCGGCGGACAGGCCACCGCACGCTCCGGCAGGAGGCTCGAACTGGAGTCGGAATCTGCGGGCTCCGCCTTGGTTTCGACGCTTTGGATGGGGCTCGACCCGATGTGGCCGAGAGTTGGTTCCGGGACGTCCTCCGGGTAGACTCCCTCAGCGCCGAAGGGCTTCGTGCCGGCGTAGGAGTGGGTGACGCTCGGTTGGGGCAGGGCGATGTGCTGGGTGCGGTGCTGGCCTATCAGCGGGCCTGGACTCTCGCCATCAAAGCAGGGGATCCTGGGGATAGCATTGTGACTATGGTGCAAGAACGATTGAATACGCTGCGAGGTGACGACCCTCCTCCTGGCGAGGAGACACCGTCATGAGGATCGGTTGTATCGTCGGGGCGATGGTCGTGCTGATGAGCTGTGGTGGCCCTCCAGAGCCGGTTCTGGCGCCTGGTCCCATGGAGCCTGAAGCGGTGGATTCTGCCTGGAACCATGCCCTGTCGCTGTACCGTAAAGGATCGTGGCAGGAGGCCCGGACTGCAATCGAGGTGACCGTGGCCCAATTTGGCCCAAGCGACCCCCGCATTGCCAAGGCGCGATTCCTCGTGGCCGAGACCCAACTTGCCCGAGGGGAAAACCTCCAGGCGGTACGGAGCTTCCGGCGGGTCTCGGACGACATGCCGACCGACTCCCTCGCCCCACGTGCGCTCATACGGGCCGGTGACGCATACGCCGGATTGTGGAGGCGACCAGAACTGGACCCGACCTATGGACATACCGCGACAGCGGTCTACCAGGAGGTCTTGGAACGGTATCCCGGCACCGAAGCAGCGCGGATCGCCGGCGTTCGCATGGCCGAGTTGAATGAGAGTTTTGCCATCAAGGAATTCAAGAGCGCCCGGTTTTACATGCGTTTCAAGGCCTATGACAGTGCCCTCCTCACCCTGCGTAACCTGGTGGCGGACTATCCCCGCACGAAGATGGCTCCCGTGGCACTACTCGAAATGATCAAGGCCTTTAGGGTCTTGGGGTATGAGGAAGACCTGCGGGAGACCTGCGATTATCTTGCGCGCCAGCACCCGGACACCCCCGAAACCGACAAGGCCTGCACGGGTGGAGCGACAACACACTAGGGTGCGAGTGGGCCTGTTTGGAGGGTCCTTCGATCCGGTGCATCACGGACACCTGATCGTGGCCTCCTCCCTCGTCGACGCGCTTGGTCTGGACCATGTGCGGCTGGTGGTCGCTCGCGAGCAGCCGTTCAAACAGGGTGCCCATGGTGCCAGTGCTGAGGATCGGTTGGCCATGGTGCGGTTGGCGGTCGCGGGAGCACGCCATCTCCGGGTCGAGGGGAGTGAGGTGTCGCGCGCGGGGCCGTCCTATACGGCTGAGACGGTTGAGCAATTGACCGCCCGGGACCCAGAGACGGAATGGGTTGTCTTGCTCGGGGGCGACGCGGCTCGAGAGTTTCATAGTTGGAGGCGTCCCGAGGTGATTCAGCGACTGGCCTCCGTCGTGGTGTTCAACCGTGGCACGTTTGCCGTGCCCTCGGAGTTTGATGAAGTGGCCGTCCCGCGGATTGGCATTTCCGCGACGACCGTCCGGCAGCGGGTTCAGGATGGTCAATCAATTCAATATTGGGTGCCTGATGCGGTGGCGAAATACATCGCAACCCACAGGCTCTATCAGAGTGAGTCGGCATGATTAAGACGGTGATGACAAAAATCCTTGGGAATCGGCACGAGCGTGAGGTAAAGCGTCTCAGTCCCTATCTTGAGCAGATTCATGAACACGAGGCCCGTCTCGGATCCCTCGACGACGCGGCCATTCAAGGACAGACCGAAAAGCTGAAAGTCGACCTGGCGTCTCGCGTGGGCGATCTCCGAGCGGAGCTTGAGCGGTTGCGAGAGGCCAAGCACTCGTGTGCCGATCCCGACGAGCGAGAGCAGTTGGAGCAGGCTTTCCAAGACCAAGAACAGCTCTATCGCAAGGCGTTGACCGAAGCGCTTGATGCCCTTCTTCCCGAAGCCTTTGCCACGGTGCGAGAGGCCTGTCGCCGACTTCTAGACACCCCCGTGCCGGTGACCAATCAGGAACTTACCTGGGACATGGTGCCCTACGACGTCCAGTTGATTGGTGGCATCATTCTCCATCGCGGACGCATCGCCGAGATGGCCACCGGTGAAGGGAAAACCCTGGTGGCGGTGCTCCCTCTTTTCCTCAACGCCCTCTCCGGTCACGGGACACACTTGGTGACCGTGAATAATTACCTGGCACGGCGTGACTCACAGTGGATGGGCCATGTCTTTCGCTATTTAGGACTCACCGTCGCTTGCCTCGACGATACCGAGCCGTCCTCCCCCGAACGACGAGCGGCGTACCAGGCGGACATCACCTACGGGACCAACAACGAATTCGGATTCGATTACCTGCGTGACAACATGGTGTTCTCTCAGGAACAGCGTGTCCAGCAGGAACACAACTACGCCATCATCGATGAGGTGGATTCGATCCTGATCGATGAGGCGCGTACCCCACTCATCATCTCAGGGCCGGTTGGGAATGAGGAGCAAGGAATTTACGGGGTTTACGATCGGCAAATCGCCGAATTGACCCGGAAGCAGTCGGCTGTGGTGAGCAACCTCATCGCCGAGGCCGAAGGGCTCATCAAGGATGAAAAGACTCGTTACGACGGGGCGGTCAAGCTCCACCAGGCGCAATTAGGTATGCCGAAGAACAAGCGGCTGACTAAGATGCTGAACGAACATGGCCTGAAGACGTTGGTCCAGAAGGTCGAGCTGGATGCCCTCGCCGACCGCAAGCTACCAGCGCGGCAGCAGCGGATGCGGGGGCTGGAGGAGGCTCTGTACTTTGTCTTGGATGAGCGAGGGCACTCCGTGCATCTCACCGATCTCGGGGCAACGGCTCTGTCGCCGGACGATCCGACCCTCTTCCTCGTCCCTGATATTTCGGAAGCGATTCACGCCATTGAACGAGACCCTGATCTGTCTCCAACCGAGCAGGTCGAAGCCCGGCGTACGGTCGAATCGGAGTATGCGTCGAAGAGTGAGAAGTTGCACGTCATCCACAAGCTTCTGCAGGCGCATGCCCTGTATGAGAAAGACGTTGACTACCTAGTCCAGGATAACCAAGTCTTGATCGTTGACGAGTTTACTGGGCGGGTTATGGCGGGCCGACGCTGGGCCGATGGCCTGCACCAAGCCGTCGAGGCCAAGGAAGGGGTCAAGGTCAAGGGCGAGACCCAGACCCTCGCCACCATCACCATCCAGAATTACTTCCGGATGTACCACAAATTGTCGGGGATGACCGGGACAGCGGAAACCGAAGAGAACGAGTTCTTCCAGATCTATGGGCTGGAAGTCAATGTCGTTCCGACCAACCGCCCGATACGGCGAAGCGATAATCCTGATCTGATCTACAAAACCAGGCGTGAGAAGTTCAACGCCGTCGTCGACGAAGTCGAACGCCTGCATGGGCTCGGGTTGCCGGTTCTGATCGGGACGACCAACGTCGAAGTGTCCGAGACCGTCAGCCGCCAGCTCAAGCGACGTGGGTTACCCCATGAAGTGCTGAACGCCAAGTATCATCAACGCGAAGCAGAGATCGTCGCCAAGGCAGGTCAGCGTGGCAGTCTCACGATCGCCACGAACATGGCGGGGCGAGGGACCGATATCAAACTGGGGAAGGATCTCGACCTCGCGGCTGCGGAAGCCGGGTTACAGATCATCGGGACAGAACGGCATGAGTCACGGCGGATCGATCGACAGCTCCGCGGTCGCTCCGGTCGACAGGGCGATCCGGGCGCCTCGGTCTTTTTCCTCTCGCTCGAAGACGATCTGATGCGTTTGTTTGGGACCGATCGGATCGCGCGGTACATGGAAAAGACCGGTGCTGAAGAAGGTGAGGTGATCACCGGCAAGTTGGTGACCATGGCGATCGAAAAGGCACAGCAACGGGTCGAACTCCAGAATTTCCAATCACGAAAGCGATTGCTGGAATACGATGATGTGATGAACCAGCAGCGGGAGGTAGTGTACTCTCTCCGGCTCTTCGCCCTGGAGCGTGGGGAGGAGTTGAAGGCGGAGGCCCGTCGAATGATCCAGGGTGCGCTTGAGCACTTTGTGGCCGGATTCCTGGGCTCGACCGAGCAACCGGAGCACTATGATCGCCCGGGGCTCGCCGCCGCACTCTCGCTCCAATATCTGGTGGTAGTCGGCACGCAGCTTACGCCGGAAGCGAGCCCGGATCTCGAGGCTGTGACGGCGATCGTGGCGGCTGAAGGCGAGATGGCCTTCCAACGGAAAGTCGATTATTTGCAAGACTTCGGTCGGCGGATCAATGTGCCGGACGTCGATCTGCAGGTGCTCTCCCAGGTCATGCTCTCGGTGTTGGATGAGAAGTGGAAGGATCACCTCTACGACCTGGACCAGCTCCGGAACGCGATTCAGTATCGAGCGTATGGGCAGAAGGATCCGCTGATCGAGTACAAGCGGGAGGCCTTCGAAATGTTCGAAGACCTGATGCGCGACATCTATTCGACGTTCGCCGAGCGCTATCTCAAAATCCAGGTGAATGTCGACCCACGATCAGCCCCACCACCGCCGCCAGTGGTCAGCACTCCTCGCCCCGTGGCTGCTACCTCAGACGATCTGTTCCAGAAGCGGGCCGCGGTGGGAACAGGGGTTGCTCCGGCGGGTGCTGCGGTGAGCACATCGTTGGGGCGCCTCGCACGGGATGAGGGTGTCCCGGTGGTTGGACGCAATGATCCCTGTCCCTGTGGTTCAGGACGAAAGTACAAGAAATGTCACGGACGCGCGTAGGGATAATCCTGGGGATGATTTTGGGGCAACGCAGGGTAGGAACGATTTCGATTTTCCCCTCCTGACCCCTAGCCTGGGGCATGCCTGCCCCCGACGGTACTCCGGTTCTCTCCCCCCGAATGGTCGACCGCCCCCGGGAACGTCTCTGGCGTCTCGGGGCGAGTGCGTTGACGACGACCGAACTTCTCGCAATCCTTGTAGGCACAGGGAGGTCGGGGCGCGATGCGCTCCAAACCGCGTCGGGACTGCTCGCCACGGGGGGAGGGTCGCTCCGTCGCTTGGCAACGCGCCCTCCCGCGGAGTTGCTCCAAAGCCCGGGGGTGGGACCGACGAAGGGTGGACGACTGCTCGCGGCATTGGAGTTAGGGCGACGCGTCACCGAGGAGACTCGCCCACCCCCGCGGCGAATTCGAACGCCAGGCGATGTCGTGGACTGGATGGACCAGCAGTTTCGTGACCTCGCGGTGGAAGAGTTCCGGGTCCTTGCGCTTGACAGTCAGAGTCAGGTCCTGCGGGACATTCTGGTGACTCGGGGGCTGTTGAATAGTTCGTTGGTGCACCCACGCGAGGTGTTTCGGTCGGCGATCGCAGAAGCCGCTGCTGGTATTATCCTGGTTCACAACCATCCCAGCGGGGACCCGACTCCCTCGCCCGAAGACCAAGCCGTGACTCGCCAACTGGTGGCAGCGGGTCAGGTGCTTGATCTGCCGGTCTACGATCATGTGATCGTCGCCGGTGACCGATTCACCAGTTTTGCCGCCGCAGGGTTGTTGTGACCGAAGCGATCGTGGAGCGTGAGGCACCGGAGTTCCGGGCCCTCCTAGCCCAGCATGCGGACCGGCTCGATCTCGATCTGATCGAGCGGGCCCTCCGCTTTAGTGCGTCCGCCCACCGCGGTCAAAAACGGATGAGTGGTGACGACTTTATCTCCCACTCGATTGCGGTTGCCACCATCCTCGTGAGCCAACTTCCGGATTCAACCTCGATTGCAGCGGCATTGCTGCACGATGTCATCGAAGATTCGGATGTGCGGGGTGACGATCTGGCCCAGGAGTTCGGTCCCGAAGTCGGTGGCCTGGTGGATGGACTGACCAAGATCTCCCATCTGACCTTTCAATCGACCGCCGAACAGCAGGTGGAGAATTACCGTAAGCTGCTGCTCTCCATCGCGAAGGACGCCCGGGTCATCATTATCAAGTTGGCAGATCGACTGCACAACATGCGGACCCTGGAGCATTTGCCGCGTGATCGCCGAGAACGCATTGCACTGGAAACACGCGAAATCTACGCTCCCCTGGCGCACCGCTTTGGCATGGCAGGCATCAAGTCAGAGCTAGAAGACTTGGCGTTCAAGTTTCTCGAACCCGAGGACTATGTCCTGTTGGCCCGGCAGGTCACGGCCAAACGGGCGGAGCGCCAAGAGATGATCGTGACCCTGAAGACCCCCCTTGAAGAGGAACTTGTCCGGGCAGGGATTACGGGGAGTGTCACCGGTCGCCCCAAGCATCTGTGGTCGATCTACCAGAAGATGCGGAATCGAAACACACCGTTCGAAGAGATCTACGACATGATGGCCGTTCGGGTGATCGTTCCCGCGATCGCCGAATGCTACCATGTGCTCGGTATCATCCATCACAAATGGACGCCGCTCCAAGAACGGATTAAAGACTACATCGCGAGTCCAAAGTCGAATGGCTATCAATCGCTGCACACTACGATATTCGGTCCCGGGGGGCATCTTTTCGAGGTCCAAATCCGAACGTCGGAGATGCACCGTACGGCGGACTATGGTATTGCCGCCCACTGGCTCTATAAAGGTGACGAGCAGGGAGACGAACTCGATCGCTCGCTCGTGTGGTTCCGCCAACTCCTCGAACTCCAACAAGACACCCACACGCCGGAAGAATTCCTTGAGTTTCTCAAGGTCGATCTGTACCAGGACGAAATTTTCATCTTTACCCCACAGGGCGATGTGAAACGACTTCCGAAAGGAGCCACCGCGATCGACTTTGCGTTCCTGGTTCATACCGAGGTCGGACTCCATTGTCAGGGAGCCAAGGTGAACGGGCGCATTGCTCCGCTGCATCGGGAACTCAAAAACGGCGACACGGTGGAAATTCTCACGGGGACAACCGCTCGGCCCAGTCGCGATTGGCTGGCCCATGTGACGACCGCACGTGCGCGGCACAAGATCAAGCAGTGGGTGCGACACGAAGAGGAAGATCAGAGCCTGCAGCTTGGTCGCGAGATACTCGCCCGGGAGGTGCGACGCCGACGGCTCCCCCCGATCGAAGAGGGAGCCCTCGACCGTGCCGCGCCCGGGTTCAGTCTCGAGGACGGGCACGCGCTGGAAATCGCCGTGGGCCGAGGCGACCTCGCCCTGGGGCAGGTCATGCGCTCGCTGTACCCCGACCTTGAGCCGGACCAGATGGTCGAACCCAAACCGACGGTCTTCGGGCGGATGCTGGATCGATTCCGGCTGGGTCGGGGTATCCGGATTCATGGGGTGAGCGGCCTTATGGTCCGGTATGCCCAATGCTGCCAGCCGGTACCAGGCGATACAGTGGTAGGATATGTCACCCAGGGGCGAGGGATCTCAATTCACCGGTCAGACTGTCCAAACCTCCTTTCGCTCAGCGACGCCGAGCGTCGAGTCGAGATCGACTGGCGCGAGGTCGAAGGAGAGTCGTTTGCCGTGCGGCTGGTGCTCAACGCCATTGATCGGCGTGGCCTCTACGCCGACATTATGCAAGCGATTAGTGAGACGGGAACGAACATTCGAGGTGCCGACCTCCATACCAAGGATGGGTCAGCGTTTGGAACGCTGTTTGTGGAAGTGGAAAACCTTCCACATTTGGCCAAAGTGCTCAAAGCCATACGGAAAGTGAAGGGTGTGCACGACGTTGAACGGCGCGAAGCCCCGATCGGGGCCTGATTCCAGCAACCACCCCCTGAAAGACGAGGTCTCCCCGGTGCCCCACTATTGGATTCTGAAGACTGAACCGAGCAGCTACTCCTTCGATGATCTCGTCCGTGATCGCACGACCCGGTGGGACGGCGTTGCCAACCCGGTCGCCCTCAAGCACATACGAACAATGCAGACGGGAGACGCCGTCCTGATCTATCACACCGGGAAGGAACGCCAGGCCGTCGGGCGGGCAACCGTCCGCTCGGACCCGTATCCCGATCCCCAAAAAGGGAACCCCAGGTTCGTTGTTGTGGACCTTGAGGCCGGCGAACGATTGGCCACTCCAGTGGGGCTTCCTGCTATCAAAGCCGACGCAACATTCGCCGAGATGGCCTTGGTCCGGATGGGGAGGCTGTCTGTGGTTCCAGCCACCCCGGCCCAGTGGAAACGCCTCCTCGAGATGGGGAGGTAGCGCTCACAATCGGGAACGCCCCCCCCGAACAAAACCCGAGCCACCGACTATCTTGAGGTCATGGCAACCCAACCCTTCGAAGTCCTCGCTCCCTTCCAGCCAGCTGGCGACCAACCGCGCGCCATTGCCGAACTCACCGCGGCCCTGCGCCGGGGTGATCGATATCAAACCCTCCTCGGTGTCACGGGGTCCGGCAAGACGATGACCCTCGCAAATACCATCGCTCAGTATGGCAAGCCGACCCTCGTCCTGAGTCACAACAAGACGCTCGCCGCTCAGTTATATGGTGAGCTGAAGCAGTTCCTTCCCAAGAACGCCGTGGAGTATTTCGTCTCCTATTACGACTACTATCAGCCTGAAGCCTACGTGCCGTCCTCCGATCTCTACATTGAGAAGGATGCGTCTATTAACGAGGACATCGAGCGACTCCGTCTCCGGGCGACCAGCAGTCTCATGGAGCGGAATGATGTCGTCATTGTGGCCACGGTGAGTGCCATTTACGGGTTGGGCGACCCGGTCTCGTATCGGAAGCTGATGGCGACGGTCACGACCGGTGAGGAGCCCGGGCGCGAGAGGATCCTTAGCGATTTTGTGGCCATCCAATACTCCCGGAATGACGTCTCCTTCGACCCCGGCACTTTTCGGGTGCGGGGAGACACTGTCGAAGTCTATCCGGCGTATGCCGAACAGGCGGTTCGGATCGAATTGTGGGGAGACCGTGTGGAGCGGGTCACCAAGATTCACCCGCTCACAGGTGAAACCATCGCCGAGGTCGACCGATGTGCGATCTATCCGGCCACGCACTTTGTCACCGAACGAGAGACGGTCGAGCGCGCCGTCCGGTTGATCCGCTCAGAGCTGGCCGAACGTCTCCAAGGGCTTAAGGCGGCGGGGAAGCTTCTCGAGGCACAGCGGTTGGAGGGCAGGACCACCTTCGATGTGGAGATGCTGTTGGAGATAGGAACCTGTCCCGGCATCGAGAACTATTCGCGGCACCTGACTGGGCGTCGGGAAGGCGAGCGGCCCGCCTGCCTCATCGACTACATGCCGCCCGAGTTCTTGGTGGTGGTCGATGAGTCGCATGTTTCGCTCCCCCAAATCGGCGGGATGTACAATGGGGATCGCTCTCGAAAGCTCACGCTGGTCGAGTATGGCTTTCGATTGCCGTCCGCACTCGACAACCGCCCGCAGCGATTTGATGAGTTCATGGAACTCGTACCCCAGATGATTAACGTCTCGGCGACCCCTGGGGATCTTGAACTCAAATTGTCCGACGGTGTCGTGGTGGAGCAGATCATCCGTCCCACCGGCCTCCTTGACCCGGTCGTCGATGTTCGGCCGGTGCGAGGCCAAGTGGACGACCTCCTCGGCGAGATTCGGGAACGAGTCGGGCGGAGAGAGCGGGTGCTCGTCACGACGTTGACGAAACGGATGTCGGAGGACCTCACCGATTACTTGCAGCAGACGGGTGTGCTGGTGCGGTACCTCCATAGTGACATCGACACCATAGAGCGGATGGAGATTCTACGTGGCCTCCGCCTCGGAGAGTTCGATGTGTTGGTCGGGATTAACCTGTTGCGCGAAGGGCTCGACCTCCCTGAAGTCTCTCTCGTCGCAATCCTTGATGCTGACCACGAGGGATTTCTCCGATCCGATCGATCCCTTATCCAGACCGTGGGGCGTGCGGCCCGCCATGTGGAGGGAAAGGCAATCCTGTATGCCGATCGGATCACGGGGTCGATGGAGCGGGCCTTGGCCGAAATGGATCGCCGCCGGTCGGTCCAGGAACGTCATAATGCGGAGCACAAGATCACGCCGACTTCCATCATTAAGTCGTTTGATGAAGTGCGTCTGACCACGAATGTGGCCGATGCCCGGGTGGATCGATCTCCGGCCCCCGAAGCGGAGCCGGTGATCGACCTCCATGATCCTTCGCAACGTGCCGCAGCGATCATCGCCTTGGAACGGCAGATGAAAGAAGCCGCCCTGAACCTGGAGTTTGAGGTGGCGGCCCTGTTGCGCGATCAACTCAACCAACTCCGGGCTATCGATGCACCGGATGTACGTCGGAATGGGCCTCACCGCCGACCAAGTCCCGGCGGGAGGGGAAGGGGGAGGGGGAGGGGCAGGAGTCGACGATGACCGTCCATCATCTGGCCGAGACGGAGCTTATCGAGTGGGCACGGGAGTGGGGGGTGTCACTTCCTCCTCATGCTGTCGTCTGGCTCTCCGGCGATCTTGGGACTGGAAAGACCACCGTCGCGCGGGCGATCCTCGAAGGGCTCGGCGTCGAAACCGAGGCGACGTCCCCAACATATGAATTGGTGCACCGCCACTCCACGCCTGAGCGTGTCCTCTATCACCTCGACTGCTATAGGCTGCAGTCTCCGTCTGAGGCGGCGGAGTTGGACTGGGAGACGATTCGACGGGGCGACCTCACGTTGATCGAATGGCCAGAACGGGCGGGACCTTGGGCGCTGTCGCCCACCGTCAGGGTCCGACTCGCCCATCTCCCGGATTCCACTCGTCGGGCGGTTGAGATTCTGCCGTGACGATCCTCGCCATCGATACCGCGACTGAGTACTTGTCGGTGGCGCTAGTGACCACCGAGGGGACGCGCGCTGTCCGTACCTTTCAGGAACCCCGGGCCCACGCGACTCAACTGGTGTCGGCCGTCGACGCGCTGCTACTGGAAACCGGTACCGCCCTTCCAGAAATATCCGAAGCTCGCCTCGTGGACGGGCCCGGAAGCTTCACCGGGCTTCGCGTGGGAGCCAGTGTTGTCAAAGGTCTCTTCAGTGGCACGTCAGTACGATGTCGGACGGCGTCCTCCCTCTTGGTCAACGTCACCAACTCTGCTGATCCCGTCGGGATGGTCCTCAGCGTAGCGACGGCTGGAAGGTCGGGTCTCTTCGCGGCCTGGTACTCCTTCGATGGCGAACTCGGGGTCGTACACGTGGTCCGAGGGCCAACCCTCACCGAGTGGGGAGCACTCTACACCTCCACCCGGGTCCCCTCGAAGGTTGTGCTCGGTGGGGGGGTGGTGGTATCACCGAAGGAGACGGTACCGGGTTCGTGGGTGGGCGCAGAATGGTCGCAGCTTCGGCACGAGGAGGTTGGTGAGGTGGGGGCGACCAGCCTGCTTGGGTTGGACAAGTGGACGGGGGCATTGACTGATATTGACGATATCGATCGGTGGGAGCCATTCTACGGACAGGCTCCCACCGCCCAGGTCGTATGGGAAAAACACCATGGACGCAGCCTACCAAATACAAGAGCTCAGTTCGAATGATCTCGATCAGGTGGTCTCCATCGAACGTCATGTGTTCGGTGACCCGTGGAGTCGATCGAGCTTCGAAGAAGTCTTGGTACCTGATTCCGGAATCGTGGCGTTAGGGGCGGCCACGCCAAACGGCCTTTTGGG
>JAJCZW010000145.1 GCA_029262155.1 Gemmatimonadota bacterium | reverse complement strand
TGACCGGGTGCTCGTCGTCGTGGGCGAGCAGGTCACCGCTCGCGGTCAGGGCTAGGCCAGATACCTCCCGGAGCCGTGAGGCCAGCCTCACCTGAACTGGCGCAGCGTCCGATCCGATGCACACCCGGACGGTGTCCGGGGGCTGCACCGGGGCAGGTGACGTGTTTAGCGTAACCCACGCGGCGGTAATGAGTAGGCGGAGACTCAATGGATCCGCGTACCGGTTACCACGTCGCCACCAATGGCAAGCGCCGCATCTTCAAAGTCGCCTCGATTGACGCTCTTTCGAAGCCTGATCAGATACTTGAGCACCGCCACATTCCCCGACAGCCCCACATCCGCCAACCGCCAACGCTTCGTCTGGCCGGCCAAAAACTGTTCCATCACCTGCTGCGCCTTGTCCTTGTTCTTCTCTTTGGTACGAACCAACATCACGGCGTTGAAATCCTGTTTCTTCTTTCCGATGTCGGCCGCCCCTTCCTCGCCCTTGGTAAACAGCACATGCCCGGAGTTCGACCCGATCGCACAAAAACCGTAGTCGGCGCCGTAGAGCAGCAGCACCAAGTAGTTGAAGACGATGGAGAAGATGAGTCCTGCGGCCAATGCCTCCACCCCGGTGGCCAAGCCAACGCCGATCGAAAGGAAGATGTAGAGGGTGTCCTGCGTATCCCGAAGGGAGTTCCTGAACCGGACAGCACCCACGATTCCCGCGAGGCTAAAGGCGAGGGCAATACTGTTGCGGACGATCACGACAACACCACTCACCGCGACGGCAAGAATCACCATCGTATGGACGATCGTCTGGTCAAATCCCTTCCTGTTTCGAGTCGCCATGTACACCCAGGTCGATGGAACCATCAGCAGAAAGGCCCCAATCATCGATGCGCCGAGTGACAGCGCGAACTGCCATGACAACCATTGACTTGATTCGGACGGCGATGGGTTGGTGAAGGCGAACCGCGCTCCCCCCCCACCGGCCAACTCCGCCAGTCGCTCGCCCGAGACGATTTCGCGGGCACCGGGGAAAATCCAAAGCAGTACCGCGGCGACCAGTACGAGCAGGAGGTAGTACATCGTCATCACAAACACCGGTGACTCGACCGGGTTCATCAGACGTTCCATTCTCTCGGAGAAGCTCATGGCACTACCTCATCCTCTTGGTGGGGGACGCTCCGTCAACTGCTGCGTGCCCGTGTCCGTCAGCCAGTATACGCACTGCTCAGGGCAATCGGTTTGGTCGGAGACGGGGTGGTCTGCCTGGAATCTAGCCCGGGGGATGCACCGTGGCAGGGGTCAACGCTCACGGCGTTTAGCTACCCTTCAGGGCAGATCGGACGCAAGTCCGCCGAGCCCGGCTTTCAAGCTGGGAACCGTCGAGTTCGGCGAGCCGTATGCCGGAACAGGCCTGCAGGCTGGGAGGCAGGGCCTCGGTGTTCGTGGGCTCAAGCCCACGCTCGGCGCCTAGGGCGACGCATCTTGAAAGACGCTTTCATACGCGAATCATCGAGCGTTTGCCTGCCCTACAGGGCAGATCGGACGGAGTCCGCCGAGCCCGGCTTTCAAGCCGGGAACCGTGGAGTTCGGCGAGCCGTATACCGGAACAGGCCTGCAAGCTGGGAGGCAGGACACCTCGGTGTTCGTGGGCTCAAGCCCACGCTCGGCGCATTCGGGGACGCGTCTTGAAAGACGCTTTCATACCCGAATCACCGAGCGTTTGCCTGCCCTTCAGGGCAGATCGGACGGAGTCCGCCGAGCCCGGCTTTCAAGCCGGGAAAGTGAAGGGCGATGTGTGATGGGAAGCGAGCGATGCGGCGAAGTGTGACGTAGAGCCACTGGTCGGAATTGAACCGACGACCGCTCGATTACGAATCGAGAGCTCTACCGCTGAGCTACAGTGGCAACCTGATGCCCTGGCGCGGATTCGAACCGCGACGCCTTTCGGCACTACCCCCTCAAGATAGCGTGTCTACCAATTTCACCACCAGGGCCAGGCGGGGGAAAAGTATAGCGGAGAAGGGCTTAGCGGTCAACGTAGCTCTCGGGTCTTCCTTCCGTTCAACGCCTCCGAGGGTGGCTGCGTAGTGGTGGATGCAGTATCATCCACGACTCCTATTCCGCAAAGAGATACGCCCATGTTCCGAGCTCCCTTGCGATCGCTCTGGACCCTGCTTGTCCTGCTGACCATCCCGGCAGGCCTGGCCCATGCCCAGATCACCACCCCCCTCGATTCGACCATCCTGAGCAGCCTGACTTGGCGCTCGATCGGCCCGGCCAATATGATGGGGCGAATCACCGACGTGGAGGGGATTCCAAGCCCTTCCCGCACCTTCTTTGTCGCGGCCGCAGCCGGCGGGATCTGGAAGACCACCAACTCTGGAACGACCTTCCGCCCGGTCTTCGACGTCGGTCGCGTGATCGCAATGGGCGACCTCGCCATCGCACCGAGCGATACCAACATCATCTGGGCCGGTACCGGTGAGGAGGACAGCCGGAATTCGATCTCGCCCGGCGGGGGGATCTACAAATCGACCGACGGTGGAATGACCTGGGCCTTCATGGGACTCAAGAATACGGAGACGATCGGTCGCATCATCGTGCACCCGACCAACCCCGACATCGTCTACGTTGCGGCCCTTGGAGCCATCTGGCGCTCCAACCCCGAGCGGGGGCTCTACAAGACCACCGATGGCGGCAAGACCTGGGAGCAAAACCTCTTCGTCAGCGACAAGGCTGGATTTGTCGACGTCGCCATGCATCCTCGCAACCCCAACGTCCTCTACGCTTCGAGTTGGGAACGAGTCCGCGGCCCGTACTTTCTCCGGAGTGGTGGCCCCGGCAGTGCCCTCTGGAAGACAACCGATGGCGGGAGCACGTGGACCGAGGTGGCGGGCGGCGGCTTTCCCCCAACCACCAAGGGGCGGATAGGGTTGGCCATCGCGCCCAGCAACGCCAGTATCGTCTACGCCATGGTGGAGGCCGACACCGTCAGCCCACGACCGTCTGATGCCGCCCCGGGTGCCCAGAGCCGCCTCTCTGGTCTCTATCGCTCGGACGACGCCGGGAGCACCTGGACCCGTGTTGCCGAACAGAACTCCCGACCCTTCTACTACTCCCAGGTCCGGGTGGATCCCAAGGATCCCGATCGGGTCTACTGGTCGAGTACGCCGGTCAACTTTTCGGAGGATGGTGGCAAGACCGTCCGGACCGCCACGCAAGGAATCCACGTCGATCACCACGCCATGTGGATCGACCCCAACGACGCCAACTATCAAATCATCGGGAACGACGGTGGCGTTGGCCTCTCCTTCGACCGGGGCGGGAATTTCATGTTCCTGAACTGGTTTGCGGTGGGACAGTTCTACAACATCAGTCTCGACATGGCGATCCCCTATCACGTCTGCGGAGGCCTCCAAGACAACGGCTCCTGGTGCGGCCCGAGTCGGCTCGCACGCGGGTCGATCACCAATAGAGACTGGTTCAACGTGAGTGGGGGGGATGGGTTCGTCACCGCCTCCGACCCAACCGACCCCAACATCATCTATAGCGAATCTCAAGGGGGGAACATCGGTCGTCTCGACTACCGGTCGGGACAGCGAAGTGGATTCCAAAAGCCCTCGTGGCGACAAGCCTACCAAACGTGGGTCGACTCGATCGCAACGATTCGGGGAGACACCAGCCGGCCACTCACCCGCACCCAGCGCCGACAGATTGCCGCGCTACAAGCCCGAGCTTCGGCGGATTCGGCGGCGCTGGACCTCCGATGGAACTGGAACACGCCGTTCTTCATCTCTCCCCATAACAACCACACCCTCTATATGGGTGCTAACCGTGTGCTCAAGTCGATCAAACAGGGCGACGAGATGTTCCCCATCTCACCCGACCTCACCACCGCCGACACGATGAAATTCCGCGTGAGTCGGCGTACCACCGGAGGGATCACAACCGATGCGACCGGAGCCGAGGTCTATACCACGATCGTCTCCCTCGCAGAGTCACCGATGGTACAGGGCCTCCTCCTCGTGGGTACCGACGATGGCAAGGTCTGGGTCACCCGAAACGACCGCGGCCAATGGGAGGACCTCACCGGTCGGTTCCCGGGGGTCCCCGCCGAAACCTACGTCAGTCGAATCGAGCCATCGCAACATGATTCCCTTCGGTTCTATGTCACCTTCGACAATCATCGTCGTGGCGACTTCACTCCGTACCTCTACGTGACCAACGATCTCGGCGCCACGTTCACCCGCATCAGCAATGATCTCCCGTCAGACGGACCCGACTTCGTCCATGTGATCCGAGAAGATCCCGTCAACCCGAACCTGCTTTTCGTTGGGACGGATGTCGGCGTCTATCTCTCGACCGACCGGGGCACACACTGGCAACGATTCATGAATGGGCTGCCCACCGTCCCGGTACACGACCTCAAGATCCACCCTCGTGACCATGAACTCGTGGCCGGGACCCACGGACGCTCGATCTGGATCGTTGACATCGCCCCGCTGCAACAGCTGACCGAGGCGGTGCTCGCCGCTGACGTCCATCTCTTTCAACCGGGACCTGCATTCCGCACGAATCGATTTCCGAGCGATGCACCTGGTAGTGGAGACAACCGCGGCCACAACATCTTCCGCGCCAATTCCCCACCGGCGGGAGCAGCCATCACCTATCTGGTCAGCAAGGGCGCCGAAGGTCGCGCCGCACTCGTCATCACCGATGCAGCTGGAGATACGGTTCGGACTTTGAATGGCCCTGCCGGTGTTGGGTTGCACACCGTCAACTGGAATTTCCAAGCCGACCGTCGGACCGGATTCGGACCGGGCCGGGTACAGGATAGTCTCCGCCTGGCAGAACAACTCGAAGGCATTGTGGATTCGCTCGTTGGAGAGGGAGCGGACCGGGCCGGGCTAGACTCTGCCCAGACACAACTGCTCAGTGGCGGCTTCCGTCGTGGGTTCGGCGGGGGCGGCGGTGGGTTTGGTGGAGCCGGTGCCAGGCCGGGAGTCCCCGAGTTCCGGGATCGGCCCGCTGAAGGTCCCGTCGTCCGCGGGAGGGGAGGCCGGCCCGGTGGTGCAGTTCGGCAACTTATTCAGGGCCTCGGTGGATTCGGAGCGTTGCAGGGGCTGCTTCCCGGCCGCGGCGGGCCACCGGAACCTGCGTCCCCAGGTACCTATCTGATCACCCTTCGCATTGGCGATACGGTGCAGCGAACTACCCTCACGGTTGCCAAGGTCAAGCCGACAGGTGGGCTCCAAACGGGAGAACTTGAGGGATAAGCCACCCCAATCACCCGGAACGAAAGCAGGGCCGCAGTCATGATGGCTGCGGCCCTGCTTCTGTTCTCAGTGCCAATGCTATCGACCTGGCTGCACCGTGATCGCAACTCCAAACTGAACTAACCGTTCGTGGAGCGTCGGCTCATTGGCTTTGGTAAAGCGATGCTTGTAGAAATCGACCGTCGGTGTCAACGACACGTTTCGGCTGAGTGGAATATCGTAACCGGCACCAACGACCACCGCGAACCCGGTTTCCGATACGCCCTGTCCAAACTCTGGCTCAGCGGCACTCCGCCCGATTCCTGCCCCGCCCTTGATAAAAAGGCCGGAACGGAGGACCGGATAGAACTGCCCAATCAGCATGAACGATGCAAGCGACTCGGTGATGTTGTCCTGAATCGCGTCATCGAAAAAGGTGTTCCACCAGACAGCGACTTCCCCACCTAGTCGAAGATGAGGATCAGGGGTACCTCCGAGTCGGAGCGAGACAACCGGCTTGGCCAAACCATCGGTATAGTCCGACTCCCCATCGAACCGATTGGACTCTTCGCCATATCCCACACCACCGGAGAGCCAGAAACCATGTCGGGATCCGTCGGGAGTGACATCGACGATTCCACGTCGGCGTTGGGCTTCGGCCGTTCCCAGCGCAACAGTCAGGCCTGCGAGGGCAAGAAACAAGCTCCGGAATCTCATGGTCATATCCTCTGCAGGAGTTCATTTGCCTTGGGCTGGTTCTTCACCCGGTTATTTTAGTACTGATCGCATCTGTCTTAAAAGCAAGGTGCGGACCACTTTCTCTAAATGGCATAACCTCTTATGAAACAACCTATTAGCGCTGCTCTACCAACTTCAACATATTACAGAAACGTCCTCGTGAGAGGACACTGAGCAGTCAACTAATGAAGACTTGGGCTCGCGGCGTACTCTTTCTGTTCACTTTGGTCAGCTCCGGGGTGGCTTGGTCGCTATCTCTCTGGCAGGTCCACCGACTCACGGCCCGGAAGGCAGCAAATCGGAATGCCGAAGCCGCAAGGAATCTCCCAGTCTTCGATCGTGACACCTCCCCAACGCACCTCCCAGAATCGTTTCAGCGCATTCGAGTGACTGGGCGGTGGGATCCGACGTGGTCGGTTGTCTTGCGAGGCCGGGTAGAGCAAGACACCCCCGGGGTCCTCTTGGTAACCGCATTGCGACTGGCAGACCAGGGTCAGCTGCTCCTGGTCAATCGTGGCTTCGTTCCTGCGCCGGATGCGTTCACCCTCGACTCTACGATCCTCACACCGTTAGACACTGGTTGGGTGACGATCGACGGCTTCGCGTTTGCACTCCCCGATGACGCCGATGGCGGCAACCCGATCGAGGGGCCGAGGTCCCATCTGACGTATCGACGACTGAATGCGAGTTCCCTCGTCCGCACGGGGTTGCCGGAACCGATCACCCCCTATTACGTCCTCCTCGGTGAGGACACCGCCCACCATGGATGGCCGCGGGTGATATCCCCTCCCCGCCTGGATAACGGCCCCCATTTGAGCTACGCCCTCCAGTGGTTCGGCATTGGGGCGGCCATACTCGCGTTCGGTATCGTGTTTATCCTGCGAGACGTCCCGACGCCAACCGTGGGGCCCCCCAAAGGAAACGAGCCGCACGAGGCTGGCTAAGGCTGGCTAAGGCTGGGGGACAAGAACCTCGCGAAGTGGAACCCCTTCAACCACTTCAGTCGGTCGAATCCCGAGGAGGGCAGCCAGGGTCGGTGCAATGTCAATCGTTCGGACTGTCCGATCCGGGTGCCGTATCCCGATCCCCGGACCGACGAATGCGATCGGGACTACGACATCGTCAGGGTTGGTGGTCCCGTGCATCGCGACGCCCGGAATCGTGATCCAGATATAGCCCGGATCCACGGTGGCAGCGATCAACCACTCCGCATCGGGCGCAATCGTTCTTTTCCACCGCATTGCTGCCAACTCGGTTGAGAGGGCCAATCGTCTTGGCGTGTACACCCGGTCCACCCCGGGAAACCCTAACGCCTGCTGCCGAAGTGCCTCCGCCAAGGAATCGACGTTGACGCCTCGGGATACCAGCGCCTCCGTATTCGCGAAGAGCAGTCCGTTATCATGGGTAAACCCAAATGGCGTTTGGAAGCGATGCTCGAGTTCGGCACCCGCCGAGCGGGCCAGTCCACTCAACGTCACCCGACCAGCGGGCTTGCCTGCCAGCGCACTCACTTCAGGAAGGGACATCACACCATGGTCAGCGGTCAGAACGATCACAGTCCGGTCCGCAGGAACAAACCGGGCGAGGGAGTCGAGAAACCTCCCCACGTATCGATCGAGGCGTACAATTTGGTCGTGTATCTCACGTGAATCGGGACCAAAGGAATGCCCAATCACATCAGTTGCACTGAGGGAGATCACCAGCAGATCGGTACCATCCCGTTGACCAAGCTCCAACTCGCGCGCGCCGGCCAGAGCAAAGTCGAGGGTGAGGGAGTCGAGGAGAGGGGAGAGTCGATAGAACACCTTCAGTGCCGATGTATCGGTGGGCAGTCGGTGCGGGAAAGTGGTGTTTCGTCCCCCGCGCAGCCACGGCTGCGAGTCAGGCTCGGTATAGGACGATGCGGGAAGCAGCAGGTCCCACTCCGACCCAGCCGCTTGGAACACGCCTTGGCGCGCATTGTAGGTGCGGACCCACGGGGGAAGTGAGTCGGCGTAATAGCGACTCGTGGTGAATCGACCATCGGCATACCAATACACTGGAACCTTGGCCCGTCCAATCGGGAGGATAGCGCCGCGGTCTTTCATCGAGACGGACAGGACCCTCGTTCCCGGATCGGCTGCCATCATCCAGTCAAACAGCGTGGTGCCGCGAAATCGGTGGGGAGATGCACCTGGTCCGGCATACGCGAGGAGGGGGCTCTTTGCATCCTCCACGCCGCGAGTATTTGCCATGATGTTTGTGGACGCCGGAGACCGGCCCGATAGCATCGTCGAGTGACCTGGGGCCGTTTCCGTAATCGCATGATCCTGCTCTCCGTTGAGATAGAACACGCCATCGGAGTGGAGCCGAGCAAGGCCGCCGGTCAAATCCGAATCAAATCGGGTGAAATAGTCCGACCGTAGTTGATCCACCGCGAGAAAGACAACCAAGCGCGGCCTCGGGCTCATCTCTTGGCCGCGGACCGGAGTGGACAGCAACAGCAGGCCGAAGACAACGCCACTCCCAATGCGAGCAATTCTCCAGATCATCATCTTCATGGAAACACCTTTTGTCTCTCAGGACGTTATCACGGATTAGGGTGCGCGAGGTTATTTTAACCTCCATGGAAGCCAATACGCGATACCACGCAAGGTCAAGTCGATCCCGACTCGCGGTGACGGCCCTCATGGGCCTGGGCCTAGCCGCCTGTCAGAGCACCGACAGGCCGTCGGAAGCCCCTGAGGCCCTCCACGGCCCCGAACTGACACAGCCGATCGCCAAACCCGACTTTACGCTCCTGGCCCTCGATGGAACCGCCTATGACTTCCGGAAGGAGACCGAGGGATATCTCACACTTCTCTTCTTCGGGTACACCCACTGCCCTGATGTATGCCCCGTGCACATGGCGAATCTCGGTGCGGTCGTGAAACGTCTGCCGAACACGGTCACCGAACGGCTCAAAGTCATCTTTGTCACCACCGACCCCGACCGAGACACACCGGAGAGACTGCGAGAGTGGCTGGATGGTTTTGACCCCAGTTTCATCGGGTTGACCGGCTCACAGGCGTCGTTGGCGATCGCCCAATCAGCCGCCCGGGTGCAACCAGCATTCCGCGACACGACAGCGACGAGTACAGAACCGGGCGAGTACTTCATCGGACATGCCGCTCAGGTCATTGCCTACACTCCGGACAATCTGGTGCATGCGATGTACCCATGGGGAATCCGACAAGAGGATTGGGCGCATGACATCCCACTCCTCTTGGAGCGCTGGCCCAACCCCACGAAGTGACTTCGATCCCACCATTGTACCTCGTGCTTGCGGCCACCCTCGTGGTGGGGTGCGCGGGAGTCTCGAACGGAGCACCGGGACTATCGCTGAGAGAGGGGTTCATGTACGCTCCGACCTCGCTCAGCGAAGCAGCAGCATACCTGGTCATTGAGAACACCAACCGCCCAGACACCCTGGTCTCTATCAGCTCTCCCCTCGCCACTGCGGTACGTCCCCATCGGCAAGAGACCACCGGATCGATGGTTCAGATGATTCCGATATCTCATCTGGTCATTCCAAGAGGAGTGACTCAATTCGCCCCTGGTGGAACCCATCTCATGCTCACCGACCTCAACCGGGTGGTGGTGCGGGGAGATTCGGTGACACTGACACTTTCGTTTTCGTTGGCCGGCACGCGAACCATCCAGCTCCCAGTCATCGACTACGGGGACTCTCCCCCAGTAGCTACCGAGCATCCTCGATGACCTGGTGGTGCTCGGCGACCGGGACCGCGTGGACCTGGGAATGGCGCCCCTATCCCGGTGTCTGGATCCTGGTTCTTCTGATGGCGGCCCTCTGGTTTCGATATGGCAGAGTCGCAGGGGCACGGGGTGTGGGCCGATATTTCGCCCTCGGACTGGCGATGTTGTGGCTTGCCACCGATTGGCCGCTCGGTGCCCTCGGTGCCGGGTATTTGGCAAGTGTCCACACCGTGCAGTTCCTCCTCATCACCCTTCTTGCGGCCCCTCTGCTCCTCATCGGTATTCGCCCAGCAGTCGGTGCGGCTACAAACGTCCCTCCGATTGTCCGTTTCGTGGCCCGCCCCTGGGTGGGGCTCATCGGGTTCAACCTGGTGCTCTTCCTCACCCATGTGCCGCAGGTAGTCGACGGCTTCATGCCAACCCAGTTGGGAAGTTTTTTCGTCGACATGCTCTGGCTCGGGAGTGGACTTCTCCTCTGGTGGCCGATCATTGCGCCCGACGGCATCGTGCGAATCGGAGGCCCGCTCCAGCTGCTCTATCTCTTCATCGCGACCATTCCACCTACGATCCCAGCGGCCTTTCTTACCTTTGCCGACTATCCTATCTACGGTCTCTACGAATTGGCCCCTCGGGTGGCCGGTATCTCGGCAGCTGACGATCAACAGGTCGCGGGGCTCCTGATGAAAGCGATAGGGGACCCCATCATCTGGATTGCGATGGCGATCGTTTTCTTTCGTTGGCATGCTGCCGAGGAGCGTGCTACGCGGGCAGGAACAACCCTACCCGCCGCCTTGAAAAGGACAACCGTGTGACACAACAATTTCGGGTACAAGCCCTCGTGATGGCGCTCCTCTTAAGTGGGGTGATCGGCGCGGGCGGGTTCCATAATCGACTCGTGGCGAGCAGCCCCGCGGCCGACGAAACCGTCTCCGCTACCCCGGAACAGGTCCGGCTCTGGTTCGCCGAACCACCCGTGCCGCGTCTGAGCGGGATCGCCCTCTGGACCATTGGCCCTGACAGCACCCGACTCAAGCTGGAGAAGGTGGCGGCAACCGATACCAGTGTGTCGGTGGCAGCCAAAGTGCCAGGCCCCCTCTCGCCGGGAGAATATCGGATCCGCTGGCGGACGGCGAGCGAAGATGGCCATGTGATTCGGGGCTGGTTCGACTTTCGTATTAGCCCGTGACTGAGGCTCTACCCGTCCTCGCCGTCCTGGCACGCTGGATTCATTATCTCGGCATCTTCCTCGTCGTCGGTGGAACCGTCACCCTGGTCGCGATCGTCCGTCCGGCTTCCCGCCGCGGTGCTCTTCGGGCAGAGGCGGCTGGGCTCTTGCGGAACCGAGCGGCACGGGCCGGGATGGTGGGCGGCATCCTCGTCATCGTCGCGGGATTCGTGCGGGGATACCTTCAGGTCAGCAACATGATCGACCCCGGCGATCCAGTCGACAGCGGGTTGGTCCGGTTCCTCTTTACCGAGACAAGTTGGGGACGCGGGTGGACCGTCCAGATGCTGAGTGGTGGCCTGAGCATCCTTGGGCATTTCCTCGGTACCGCGCGGCTCCCCGGCGCGCGCTTCGCACCACTACTCGGAGCAATGGCTCTGCTCCTTGCCGCTCCCCTAACGGGGCATGCAACCGGCAGTGCCGAAGCGGGCGCTCTGGGGTATCCACTCGATCTCCTCCACCTTTCGGGGGGTGCGACATGGATTGGCACTCTCCTCGTCCTTGCGGTGGCTGGCCTCTGGTCCAGCCTTGGACTCACGCGTGAGGAACGCGCGCGGACCGTCGCCACGCTCATTCATCTCTTCTCGCCTGTGGCGCTTGTCGCTGGCGCCGTCACCCTTGGGGCCGGCCTCGTCCTTGCTGCCCGGTACGTTGGGTTCTCGTTCGAGGCGTGGACCACATCGCTCTACGGTCAGATGCTCCTGGTGAAACTGGCTTTGGTGGGCGCGGTTGCCGCCGCAGGTGCCTATAATTGGCGCGTCATCCGACCCACCCTGGGCGACCCGACGTCGACCCGAATGCTCCGCCGAAGCGCTGCCGTCGAATTAGGACTTAGCGCGTTCCTTCTCATCATCACCGCCATCGTCGTTTCGCTCCCTATGCCTGGGGATTTGCCCTAGCCGTTGGCCTCGTTGTTGCCGGAATCAGAACCAACTTCAACCGCTGGGAAGGCCACTCTGCCCCCCAGGCTTGTCTCCAAGGAGGTGGTGATGTCATCCGTCAACCCACTGTCCCGCAAGGCTATAGCTCTCCTCACGCTCACTAGCCTTCTAGGGACCATACCCCCGGCACTCCAGGCTCAGATCCAGGTCGCCGTCGGACCCAAAGCGTCAACACTAGGACTGGGGGGCGAACTCATTGTGCAACTTGCACCGGCCATCGCGCTCCGCGGCGGCGCGCAATTCCTTTCATTCACCCGCAACGAAACCCTCGAGGGCATCGATTACGAGATCACCCCAAAGCTCCGGAACGGAAACGCGTTCCTAGACCTACATCCCTTCGAAGGATCCTTTCGATTGACCGGTGGGGTCGTATTGAACGAGAATCGGGTCGACCTTGTCGCAACGTCGAACGGTCCGGTCGAAATCGGGAACCTCATCTTTCAGCCAGCCGAACTCGGGAGGCTGGACGGAAGAATCACCGTCCAGAAGGTGTCTCCCTATCTGGGACTTGGTTTCGCCGGACGAGGACGTGTGGCCCTCAGTGTCGACTTTGGAGTGGTGTTTCATGGGACGCCACAAGCCTCACTCGTGGGGACCACACCGCTCACCGGCCCGGCGAGGACGGTTTTCGATTCAGAAGTCGCCCGCGAATTGGCCGACGTCCAACAGGCGATCAACAACGAGCAGTATGCCAAGTATTATCCTGTGCTCGCCTTTGGTCTTCTCTTTCGGATGTAACAGGTAAGGGTTAGTCCCCTGGGGCAGGTTGCTGGCTGTGCCCCGGGACTGGGAGGCCAACCAGCCGCATCACCGCCATGGCATTCCCTCGCGGGAGGGGGCCCGGACGGAGGATGTAGTCGAAGGTCATCTGATCACCATCCATTTGATCCTCGAAGTGGGCCTGTACCGCCTGATCACCAAGGAAGGCCACCGCCCGAGCCAATGCAAGGTCGTGGGTGGAAACCAAGCCGATGGCCCCCGCGTGGACGAGGTGCGAGAGAATCGCGGTGGCGCCGGCCACTCGGTCAGCGGAGTTCGTGCCACTCAACAATTCGTCCAAAAGGAAACAGACCGCCGGGTCGCGCTGACATGCGTCCACAATCGTTCGGAGACGAAGCACCTCGGCGTGGAAACGACTCCGTCCATCAAGCAACGAGTCGTGCACTCCGATTGAGGTTCCGAGCGTCAGCGGGGTAAGCTGGAAGGAAGTCGCGCGCACCACACTCCCGGCTTGGGCGAGCACGATATTGACGCCGAGGGCGCGAAGCAGTGTGCTCTTCCCAGCCATATTCGATCCGCTGATCAACATCATCTGGGGTGGACCCAGCTCAACATCATTTCGAATCGCGGCCCTGGGGGGGAGGAGTGGATGGGCAAGCTGGGTTGCCCTAACCCGCCCATGGGGTTCGTCTAAGAATTCGGGCAACACGTCGGTGGGGTTTTCCCATGCATAGCGGGCCAGAGCCACACACGCATCGTACTCGCCGAGGCGGTCGCACCAGCCAGGAAGCTGAGCCCCCCTCACCGCTCTCCACTTCGCGACCCACAGCCCTATCTGAGTGGTCCACAGGAGGGCCGGGGCAACAAAGGCAAAGAGCTGGTTCCCCCTCGAATCGAGAAGACGGACCATGCGACGGAGTCGGAGGAGTTCAGCCGACCGCCGGTATGACGGGGTAGGGAGTTCTCCTCCATCGGCACCCGATGGATTGACGGTGGGTCCCCGTTCCATCACCCCAAAAACCGGTGCCAAGCTCCCCAGCGCCTGCAGCGCTGGCTCGATATCGTCAAGCGCAGCAGTAACCTGTGACTTGAGGACACGGGCGAGCACCCCCTGTCCCAAGAACAACATCACCGGCAGGAGAGGCGGTCCTCCAAAAAAGGCCCATATCACGCTTCCCAACGAGAAGAGGGGTACCGCGAAGGCCACCACTCTACTCCACTCGGTCGTGGCAGTTCCTGGCGTCGTAGCCCAGACCAGCAAACGGTCGATGTTCACGGCACGCGCGCCCTGGGCCGACAGGAGAAGTCGTTCTCCCAGTTCCGGAGCACCCTGGAGGATGCTGATCGCCCGATGCCGATGACGTAACGCCGACGGAGAGGAGGGCACCGTCAGCCATTGCCCAAGCGTGTTGGCCCCAAGCGATGTCCCAACCGGGCCGAGCAGATCGAATACGCCGCCATCCCGAAACACGTCGAGATCCTCAGCATAGAGGTGTTCCGGGGGAACCGACGGCCGTGGCTCTAGCGGTTCACGTCTCCAGCTTCCTCCGACACGCTCCTGACGATCCTGAAGATACCGCAGGGCCCGTTCGGCGTTGTCCCTATGCCGGATAACGCGACCGTGGAAAACAGCGAGCACAACGAACCCCACGGCCGGAAACCAGATCCATCCGATCGGCATCCAGTCGGTGGTAATCGCCAACCAGGCCACGAGACTTGCAAGGAGAAAGGCCGATCCCCGACCGATCGTTACCAGGGAGTCTATTCGACCAAGACGATCTCGTTCCTGCTGCCGAATCGTTGCTTGCGCTGCGTAGTACGTCGCCGGGTCGGGCCGATTCATCACCCAGCTCGACCGGACGGAGTACGCTTGGCACGAGACAGCAGATCAGGGAGGGCCAACTCCCAAAGCCGTCCCAGCGCTTCAAGCCGACCGACCCACTCGTCTTGGCTCACTCGAGCGCGGCGAGCGTACGGCGGAGTTGCCTGCACAACCTGTTCTCCCAGATCCTGAGCGGAGAGGAGTGGAGCAAGAAGGAAGGTCGTCAGCCTCCGCTTGCATTCGGCCTCCTCGCGGGCCCCACCGAGGATAGGACGGTCACGGGCAGGAGGCAGGGACTCGAGATAGTCGAGCAAGAGCGAGAACACCCGATACATCGCTCCAGCTGTGTACGGGATCGCAATCTCTCGCCCTTCACGGTTGGACAGTGGGAGATCGGGATCGGGTGGCAGAAGGCCGAGATGCACGATCCGCGGTAGGTCAGCGGCGGATCCTCCGCCCAGGAGCCAGCTGGCGTCCAAGGTGTAAGCGGAGGCGAGCCGAACAACCGTGTGAAGACTCGGATCGGTTACCGCACCCCGGTAAAGATCCCGGAGTGTTCCGTAGGGGAGTGCCGAAAACCGAGATGCCTCACGGATATTCCCACCGTGGGCTTGATCGACAAGAAGCCGCACCCTTTCGGTGAGTGGGCTGGAGCTAGGGGGAAGTGGCGCTTTAGGCCGGCCGGGGTGTCGCATCTCTGAAGAATACTATTTCATGGCCCGGCGTCAAATCATTGGGGAGATGCCATGAAGGACCGCCCCGATCGCCTGGACGGTGGCCCGGTTCAAGATCTGTTCAAGGGTGCCTGTATCTTCCATTCCATGTCACTCTACCCCCCGGTCGGTGTCCCTGGATTCTTTGTTCGCGCGCGGCGATGCTGCACGTGCTCCTACTGGGACGGCAAGCGGAGCACGAAACTCTCGGAACATCGTGTGCTGGTGGAGCGTCACTCGACGCCGGGCCAGTGCAGCGCGCCGAGAGGACCAGGAGCAGGCCATCGTATGGAAGCATCCCAAACCTGCGGCGTGTGGCAACCGTGGGATGTCATAAAAGACTATGTCGGGCCCGGGCCACCGCCTAAGACCCATCCCCCAGAGACACCAGACGCTTCCCCTCCGGTCGAATAGACCAGATGCTGGCCGTCTGGTTGAGGAGGGGGGGGGATCGACCTTCGATTCCTACCCACCGCACTGGGCCGAAAATCGAGCCGAAGCTACGCGTACCCCGAAGGGTTTTGGGACTGCCAACGCCAGGCATCCTCACACATCTGGTCGAGGTCCCGCCCCGCCTCCCACTGGAGAGCGGTGCGGGCGCGTCCCGGGTCTGCATAGCACTCGGCGACATCACCGGATCGCCGATCGACGATCTCGTAGGGAATCGCACGACCGACGATACGTTCGAAGGCTCGCACCACGTCGAGAACGCTATAGCCGCGCCCGGTACCAAGGTTGTAGATCTGGTGTCCCCCATTGGGATCGAGCCGTTCCAACGCTCGCAGGTGCCCCTCCGCCAAGTCCACAACATGGATGTAATCCCTGATCCCAGTGCCGTCTGCTGTCGGATAGTCACCACCAAAGATTTGCAGATTATCGAGTTTTCCTACGGCCACCTGGGTGACGTAAGGGAAGAGATTGTTCGGAATGCCCGTAGGATCCTCCCCGATGGTTCCTGACTGGTGGGCGCCAACAGGGTTAAAGTATCGCAGCACACTCAGGCGCCAGGTCGGGTCAGCCCGGTGCAGATCGGTCAAGATCAACTCCATCATTACCTTCGACCACCCGTACGGATTGGTTGCCCGGAGCGGGGCTTCTTCCCGGATGGGAATCTCCTCCGGTGCGCCATAGACCGTTGCCGATGAGCTGAAGACGAGAGTGCGGACAGCATGCCGATCCATGGCAGCACAGAGATTCAGCGTCCCCGTCACATTGTTCTGATAATACTTGGCGGGGAACTGGACCGATTCTCCCACCGCCTTGAGAGCGGCGAAGTGCAGCACCGCCTCCGGCGCAAACTCTCGGAAGACCCGATCGACTTCGGGCGGGTCCAAGAGATCGACGTGATAGAATCCGAGTGGCCGGCCGGAAAGCGCCTCGACTCGGGTCAACCCCTCCCGTTTGCTATTCGCCAAGTTGTCCAACACCGCGACGTCATGGCCAGCCTGCTGGAGGACGAGGCAGGTGTGAGTTCCGATATACCCGGCACCGCCTGTGACAAGAATCCGCATAATCGCCTAGTGTTGAGTCGGAGAGAGTGACCTGTGCAACGAGAATCCCGCGATAAATGCTACCGCTCGACTGCCAGTAACATCGACCGGATGCGGGGGAGGGCCGCCGAGATATCTTCCAGGGAAACTGCTCCCACCGAGAGCCGGAACCAACCCGTATCCTCTTCCAGACCAAACGCCTGGAATGGGACGACCGCCCATCCTGCGCGTTCGAGTAGGAGGGCGCGAATGGCTTCGTTGTCCTCGATGACGGCCCCCTCGATTCGGCGGCCGACAAGATCGAGTTGCATCGAAAGATAGATGGCGCCTTCCGGTTCCACACAATCGACTGGGAGCCCCTCAGCACGGAGTTCTCGCACACCGTCGGCCAGTGCTGTCAGCCGCCGTTCCACCGCCTTGTCCATCGTGCGGCGGAATTGGTTCACTTGGTTGGGATCGGCGAGAAAACGTGCGGTGGCAACCTGTTCGGCCCGTGGAGCCCAGGCCCCAACGTGGGCGAGGAGGTCCCGCATCCGTGCGGCGAGTACCGGGGGAGCGGTGCACCAACCGACCCGGAGCCCGGTCGCGGCAAACGCCTTGGAAATGCCATCAAGGGAGATCAGATAGGGAGCGGCTTCCGGAACGAGGGCCAGGGGATGCGCATGCTCATGTCCCCCAAATACCAACGCCCCGTATACCTGATCGTGGAGGACAAAGAGCGGCCGCCCTCCGGTCTGCTTGCGGCGATCATTTTCCTCCACTACTAGGAGCATAATGCGCTGCATTTCGGCGGGACTGATCAGGGTGCCCGTCGGGTTGGCGGGTGTGCATAGACAGAGCATGGTTGCCGTCGGCAGATGGGGTGCCACCGCCTCCGCCGTGGGTTGGAATCCATTAGCGCGTGTCGTGGGGATGGCAACCGATTCGGCACCTACGAGTGCAGCATAGTGGTTGTTGTTCCAGGACGGCACACCAAACACAACTCGATCACCCGGATCGATCAGGCTGCGAAACGCCGCGTATAGTACGGGACGACACCCACTGGTAACCAAGATCGCATCCAGCGGATAGGTCACACCCTGATAGTGGGCGGTGTACGCCCGAATCGCCTTTCGCAATTCCGGTAACCCGGCGCCCGGTGGATAGTTGGTCTGATGGGCCTCCAAGGCCTCCTGGGTTCCTACCCGCAGCATCTCGGGGACCGGGAACTGCGCCGGGTCGAAATCACCGACCGTCAGGTTACAGATTGTTTGTCCATCGGCCTGGAGTTCGCGAATCTCGGCAGCGATGCGCAGGATCTCAGAGGCATGCATCCCACGGGCACGCTCGGCGAGTGCCGCTTCACAGCGTGCCGGGGAACCGAAGTCGAGTGCCGCGGGTGCCAAAGTCGTCATAGGGAGGATTGTAACTCCCGGCACCCGTTCGAGGCCAGCATCCCCCACCCGACGGTGGGAGACTAGCCCTCGCGAATCCACGCTCGAGCTTCTTGGAGGTCCCGAAAAACCACGGCGTTCACCCCACCCTCCTCGGTGTCGACCGCGCCCTGGCGGAGCAATCCAAATGCCAGGTCGCTCGACACGACCATCGCGAGCTTCCCGCCAAACCGTGGACCTTGGTGAATCAGGAACTCCGCAATCGCCCGGGTCTCGGACCGGGTGCGTTCGGCGAAGACATCGGCGTTGCGCATGTCGCACAGAAGTCGGGGAGACGGAGGACAGGCAGGGTCTTCAAAAGCCAGGAGGATGGCCTGTTGGAGTTCTGGAACGGTATACTGTCCCTCCTGTTGCATCTCGATCACGGATTCCCGAAACGAATGCGAAATCGGCACCGGCCCTCCATAGCTGGGGTCGATATAACACCTAGTTTAAACGGTACTCAAAGCGACGACGGTGAACAATACCCGAATTCTACGGAGGCAACCCTGAACAGATGATGAGGTGGGAGAGCGGAGGTGTTGCTCGGAGGCTCCCGACGAATGAGATGCAAACCGAGCCGACCGTGATGCAGAACCAACGAACCACATGCGCCGCGTAGGAATCGAACCTACAACCTAATCAAACGGGATTCTTTCCTACACCCCTACAAACGCCTGATTTCATAGGCT
>JAJCZW010000144.1 GCA_029262155.1 Gemmatimonadota bacterium | reverse complement strand
GACGATGCGGGTCCCTTCTTCGATCCGGGTAACGACAAACCCTATCGCCACCCCCAGTTCTACCATATTCCCCGGGGAGTCCGAGTCTTCTGATCATGCATTTATTGCCGACACGCCTACATGGGTGGCAGGTCCTCGGCGTTCTCGTGAGTGGGTCGGGTGCATGTGCCGCGAACGGTCCTCAGATGCAGAGCGCTGGTGCGTGGGGAACGATCGCTCCTCGGGTGTACCGCAATCGGGTCACGCGGGAAGAGGCGACGATTCTCCTTGAGGCGCCGGCATGGATTACTGTTTTCGAGCAGTCGCAAGCCTATACCGGTGATCGGCTGCGTCTCCTGTTCCCAACGGAAGGCGACTCCACCCTACGACTTCCCGCAGGCCGGCATCGGTTGCGATTCCCGGTGCTTGTAGAAGGGAGTTGGGCCCCGTCGGTGACGCTCATCGTGTTTGCGATGGACCATGCCGTGCCGATGAGCACCTTGCTGGAGGTTGAGCTAGAGGTCTCACCCTCCCAATCGGCAAGCGATGTGGTCAACCAACTTGCCGTCATGTTGCTACCGGGGGCAGGTCCCGCTCGCTGGGAGGGATTCTTGTATCACCTGGATATGTGGCGACCCGGAGGGGGGCGGCGATGAACGATCTCTTTGAGTACCTCCTCCGGCTGGGCGATGACCGGCTCATTTTGGGTCACCGACTCTCCGAGTGGTGTGGACATGGGCCGGTACTCGAGGAGGATATCGCTCTCACCAATATCGCCCTCGATTTGATCGGGCAGGCCAACCTCTTCCTAGGTCTGGCAGGCGAAGTGGAAGGCGCTGGTCGGGATGCCGACGCGCTTGCCTTCCTCCGTACCGACGTCGAGTTTCGGAACCTGCAGTTGACCGAAATCCCCTGCGGCGACTTTGGGTTTACGGTCGCTCGCCAATTTCTGTTCGATGCCTACAGTTGGCATCTCTTGGGTGCTCTCACATCGA
The DNA here is from genome assembly GCA_029262155.1 of Gemmatimonadota bacterium. Lineage (GTDB taxonomy): Bacteria > Gemmatimonadota > Gemmatimonadetes > Gemmatimonadales > GWC2-71-9 > OFTM291. Next base: position 28,301 of record JAJCZW010000144.1, on the reverse strand, counting down.
GCCAACATGATGGACTGGCCGGCCTCGCCGCACGGTCCCGGAAAGAAGTGACCTACCACCTGCGTCACAGCAGCGAATGGGTACTCCGATTGGGTGATGGCACCGAGGAAAGCCACCGTCGGGTGCAGGATGCTTTTGATGCTGCATGGCGTTACACCGGGGAGCTGTTTCTCCCCGATGCAGTAGACACCAACCTGCTGGCCCAAGGGATTGGTGCCGACCTCCCCGCACTCAAGCCGATCTGGGATGAGATGGTCACCGATGTACTCGGCCGGGCGACCCTCGACGTTCCCGATGTGACGCCCACCGCAATGAACAGTCGGAGTGGATCCCATACTGAGCATCTCGGACACCTGCTCTCAGAGATGCAGTTTCTCGCCCGATCCAACCCCGGTGCCAAGTGGTAAGCACCCTTACCCCCGAGATGGTTCGCTCCTGGCTACGGGGAGTGAAGGATCCCGAGGTCCCGGTCTTGGATATCGTCGAACTTGGACTCGTCCGGAGTATTCAGATTGGTGATGCCGGTGAGGTGCAGGTGGATATCACGCCGACCTACTCCGGCTGTCCGGCCATGGAGGTCATCGAGGGCGAGGTCGCCGAGGTACTCGCACAGCACGGGGTGGTGGAAGGAACGGTGAAGCGGGTCTTCTCCCCACCATGGACCACCGCCTGGATGACATCCGAAGCGAGGGAGAAACTGCAAGCGTACGGCATCGCCCCTCCGCCTTCCGGAGAAGTCGAATCGACCTCCCCTGTGGCCATGGGAGCCACGGTGCGTGCGGTTCCTTGTCCATTCTGTGGATCAACCAACACGACGCTTCAGAGTGCCTTTGGATCGACTGCCTGCAAATCTCTCCACACCTGTCAGCAGTGTCATCAGCCCTTCGAGCACTTTAAGGCCCACTAAAGCTATCGGTTCAGGCCCATCCCTCCAGTACCTCTACAAAACGAGTCAGGAACTGGTTGGCCTGGTGTCCATCCAACACTCGATGATCGATGGTGAGCGTCACGTACACCATTGGGCGGAGAACGATCACATCGGAGGTAGCATCCTGGGCCATGGCGCGCCGCTCCATCGCACCGATTCCAAGGATCGCCGATTGGGGTTGATTGATGATGATGGGTGAAGCGATCAAGCTTCCACTGACGCCATGATTGGAGAGGGTAAACGTCCCACCCTGTACTTCCGCCGGTGTAAGCGTGTTCTCCCGGGCCCGGAGCGCGAGGTCGCGTACCTGGTGTGCCGTTTGGTCCAGGTCAAGTGCCTCAGCGTGTTTCACGACCGGGACGATGAGCCCGCCGGTCGATTCCAAGGCAGTGGCCACACCGAGATTGACGGTATCGAAAACCTCAAGCCCACCTTCATGCCACCGACTATTGACTTCGGGTACCGCCGCAATGGCTTCGACCGCCGCCCGAATGAAATATGCGGTGAGAGTAACGTTGGCGCTCTCGACTCGACGTCGTTCCTTGTCTGCCAATATCGCTGTGAGGTCGGCTTGGAAAACAGATGTGACGTGAGGTGCCGTGCGAACACTGTCGATCATATGCTGGGCGATGCGCTTCCGCATAGTGGAGTGCGGAATGCGATGGGAGGGGGACTCCACGCTGGGTTGAGCTGACGATGTCGCCGCGGGCTCGGCGAGATATCCTTCGACGTCTTGTACTGTAATCCGTCTGCCTCGTCCCGTTCCGGCGACCGCTGACGGATCGAGATGGTGTTGCGCAAGGAGTCGGCGTACTGCCGGGCTCAACTCCGTGACGGGACCTTGGCTGTCGGAGTCGGTGGGAGCGGTCGATGGGTGTACCGGCTGCGCGGCGATCGGACGGTCGGGCTCTTCAAGTGACGCCGGTGCTCCCACTCCCTCTCCTACTGCAATCCGGCCGAGGACTGTCGTCGCTTCGATCGGGTCTCCCTCCGGGACCAATATTTCTGCGATCACACCGGACACAGGTGCCGCAATCTCAACCGTGACCTTATCGGTGCTGATCTCCAGGAGCGGTTCGTTCTCAGCGACGGACTCACCAACCGCTTTGAACCACGGTCCAGCCACGGATTCGGAGCCTTCGGCTTGGTCGGCCGGCAGGGTGACATTGACGAGCTGAGTCATCTACAATCCGGAGTGTTAGAAGTCGACAAGGGTGCGCAGGGCGGCGGCGATTCGTTCAACATTTGGCACCGTCGCCTCCATGAGCTGCACGTTGTAGGGTGTGGGGATATCGGGGATGGCGACGCGCGTGACCGGAGCATCGAGATGCAAGAATGATTTGTCGGCAACGACGGCGGCGATCTCCGCTCCAAATCCAGCGGTGATGGTGTCCTCGTGTACAATGAGACATCGGCGCGTTTTCTGGACCGACGTCAACACCAACTCCCGGTCCCAAGGGACGATGGTTCGCAGGTCGATGATCTCGGCGTCCACGGCAGCGTGGGTCGCGGCCTGTTCACAGCGTTCAATCATCGCGCCCCAAGTGACGATCGTGACCTGATTCCCTTCGCGGGTACACCGACCCTGGCCCAGCGGGAGAAGGTAGTCATCCCCCGGATAGGGTCGACGGGCCCACACCCCATCCAAGCTGGCGCGATGTTCAAAGAAGATGGTGGGATTCTGACTCCGGAGTGCTGCGCGTAAGAGTCCCACCGCATCCTCTGCGTTGGACGGAAAGCAGACCTGCCAGCCCACGGCGTGGGCCCACAACACTTCGCCAGTCACACTGTGCCATGGGTCACCACATTTCGACCCAAAACCACCTGGCATCCGCACGATTACCGGAGCGGCAAAGCGATTGTTGGTCCGCCAACGAATCGTACCACAGTTGTTGAGTTGCTCCGTTGCCGGGTCGGCGTACTTCCGAAACTGGATCTCGGCAACGGGTGTCAGTCCGGCCAGGGCCATTCCCACCGACCGACCGACGATGCCTTCTTCTGAGAGACTGGTATCGAAGACGCGGGCGGCGCCAAATGTGTCCTGCAGGCCCATCGTGGCGGCGTGGACCCCGCCCTTGGGTCCAACGTCCTCGCCGAACAGCAGGAGGTTCGGGTTGCACTCCAGTTCGTGCTCCAAGGTGCGTCGGATCGCGGTGAGCATGTTGATTCTGGCGCCGGACGGAGAGGGTACCGGGTTCCCCTGATCGAGCGTCACCCCAGCCCGGCTTGCGCCGCCGACCATTTGGAGTTCCGGTGCGCCGTCGGCATCGGTTTCCAGAAAAACATGGCGACCCACTACACGGGAATCGGGTTCAGGCCGAGCCAATGCCCCAGCGAGAGCCGCCGCAACATCCCGCGTGGCGGTTTCCTCAAGTGTCTCCCATTCGTCCTCAGTAAGGTGGCTGCCCACAAGCCAACGCTGGAGTTTGGGTAGAGGATCGTTGGCTTGCTCTTCTTCCAGGAGCGCAGGTGGCTTGTATGCCTGGGTGTCCTGCCCAGAGTGGCCCGAGAGTCTGGGTACGGTCAGTCGTACCAGTACGGGGCCATTGTCGGATCGGACGCGCCCGACCGCATCGGCGAATATCTGAGCGGTCGCTTCGGGGTCGGTTCCGTCACCGCCTAGAATCTGAAGACTGTGGAAGCCCTTGAGGTTCTCGGCGATGTTGCCACCTGGTGTCTGAGCCGACCCCGGGACCGAAATGCCGTACCCGTTGTCCTCGATGTAGAACAACATGGGAAGGCGCATGGTGGTTGCCATGGTGAGGCTCGACCAGAACCCGTTCGTCGCAACTGAGCCATCGCCACCGAGGACGGTGGCGATCGCGCCGGCATACTCCGCATTCTTGAGAACCTCGCGGTGGTAGGTAATCGCTTGGGCCCACCCGGCTGCTGGGGTGTATTGGGAACCGACGTCCCCTGACATCGGGAGCACCGTGGCTCCGCCCCCTACCTGGCTCGGGAGGTTACAGACCACACCGATATCGCGCCCGTCGCTAAAACCACCTGACTTGCCCATCGGTCCCGCAAAGGCATCCTCAAGAGACAGCCCCACGGTGAGTAGGATGGGACGGGATCGATAATAGGCGCTCACCGCATCGTGAGGATGGGTGAGGAGGGATCCGAGAATGATCTGGGCAACATCGTGCCCCCGGGCGCTGAACTGATAGAGGACCCGCTTCTCCGGGACCAGTTGGGTTTCCTCGATATCATCGAGCCGGCGGGAGGCCAGGGCAAGATAGGCAACCCGACACCAGTCGATGGCGGGAGGGGAAGGATGGAGAGAGGTGGCCATAGTCACACGACTCCGGAGGGGGCAGGCGGGAAATGAGGCGTCCGGGTGTGATACACCGTTCCCTGAAAGAGGCCGACAATCGCGTTGGCCTGATTGGTGATGACGACGCGATAGTATCCCAGACGACGGGACGTTGTCTCTTCCGTTGCAATCGCGGTCAACTGATCGCCTTCCTGAATCCGCACGGGATAGGTGATGTGGTTATCGATACTCATGGTCACGAATCCGTTGGTATTGGAGGCGAAAGCGAGTGCGCTATCCGCGAGGGCAAACGGGATACCCCCGTGGCAGGTTCCGAATCCGTTGAGCATATCCGAACGGACCCGCATCTCGATCGAGACCGACCCCGGCTCAATGGCGAGAATGTTGATTCCCATCCAGGCACTGAAGGTGTCCCGGGCGGCCATCTCGTGCACGACGCGTTCGGCGAGTTCCTGGGTTGGTGATAGCGAGGTCATGAGAGCAGGGATCGCCCGTCGCGGGCCACACGTCGGAGGAGGGGGCTCGGTCGGTATCGATCCTCTCCATACTCCTCTTGCAGTGCCGTAAGGCGCTCAAGGACCATCGCCCATCCAACTTGTTGCCCCCATGCCAGCAGGCCTTGCGGATAGTTCACGCCTTTGGTCATCGCACATTCGATGTCTGCGGGGCTCGCAATACCACAGGCCACCGCATCGACCGCTTGGTTGAAGAGCATCGCAAGGATTCGATCCACAATCTGTCGGCCCCGGACGGGATCACGCGTGGGAGCGGGCTGCGACGCTCCCTCACGGTAGTCGTAATATCCCCGACCAGTCTTCTTGCCGAGCAGCCCCGCTTCGACCATCCGTTGTTGCGTCAGTGAGGGGCGATAACGAGGATCATAGAAGAAGGCTTCAAAGACGGAGGACGTCACCGCAAAGTTCACATCGTTTCCGATCAGGTCCATCAACTCAAACGGCCCCATGCGGAAACCGCCAATTTCACGCATGGCCCAATCGATCGTAGCGGGATCGGCGATCCCCTCCTCCACAATGCGAAGGGCCTCCCCATAAAACGGTCGGGCCACCCGATTCACAATGAATCCCGGGGTGTCCTTGACCACAACGGTCGTTTTCCCCCACCGTTGGATCAGGGCGTCCACCCGGCTCGTGACATCTGGTTCCGTCCGGTGGCCCGGGACGATCTCCACCAGCGGCATGACGGGAGCAGGATTGAAGAAGTGAATTCCCAGTACCCGCTCGGGATGCCGGAGTGGACCCGCAACAGCGGTCACCGCCAGGGAGGATGTGTTGGTGGCGAGCACCACGTGAGGCGCAACAACCTCTTCGATGGTGAGAAACGCCTGGAGCTTGGCTTCGACCTGTTCAATGATCGCTTCGATGACGAGGCCGGCATCTGAAAGTGGCGCCGGATCGGTACCGGTATAGAATCGAATCCGCTCAAAGATGGCGTCTGCTTCAGGCGCTGTGAGTCTGTTTTTTGCCACTTGGCGGTTGAGGACCTTCCGGACCCCGAGGCGGGCCCGTTCGGTGGCCGATGCACTGGCGTCCAGGATATGCACGGCGTGGCCGTTGGTGGCGGCGATCTGGGCGATGCCGATGCCCATGGTTCCGGCGCCCAGCACTCCGACCGTGGTGTCACGGGAAAGAGTTGCCACCGTTAGACTCCCCGAAACCGAGCAGGCCGCTTGGCCAGGAACGCGGCGACCCCTTCAGCGTAGTCGGCGGTCGTTCCCGCGAGACCCTGATAGGCCGCCTCGAGTTCCAGTTGCGTCGGCAGGTCGTTGTCCGACGCCGCGTGAACTGCCCGCTTGATCAGGGCGAGGGCGCGCGTCGGTTGGGTGGCAAGGTGGTGCGCCAGGCCTCCAGCCACCTCCTCCAGAGCCTCTGCTCCACAGGTCTTGTAGATCATGCCGACGGCAACAGCCTCCGCCGCGCCGAGTTTTTCGCCCAGCATCATGAGCGCCGTGGCCCGGGCCGACCCGACCAATCGAGGAAGGAAATAGGTGCCCCCCGAATCGGGGACCAACCCGATCTTCACGAAGGCCTGGAGGAAGTAGGTCGTCTCCACCGCAATCACGATGTCACACGCCAGGGCGAGGTTCGCCCCAGCACCAGCAGCAACGCCGTTCACTCCGCAAACGACCGGTTTCTCAAGGGCTCGGATCGCGAGAATGAGGGGAGCGTAGACCGTCCGGACGTGGTCTCCAAAATCCACCGGGGGACCATCCGGCGACACCTCCTCCAAATCCTGCCCAGCGCAGAACGCACGACCGGCCCCCGTCAGGTACACCGATCGAATCGAGTCGCCACTCGCGCGGTCCAAGGCGTCGTGCAGTTCACCCGACATCGCTCGATGAATGCTGTTCAGGACGTCTGGCCGGTTCAGCGTGATCCGGGCGACCCCATCGGTTTCGGTGTATTTGATGAATTGATATGACATTACACACCCCCGACGACAAATAAACTAGATTTCGCGGGATTGACGAGGGTGCACGCTGACGAAGAACCCTATTCACTCCCCCACGAGCAGGACGAAACACCGCATGGCAGAAGCCTTTCTCATCGATGGAGTCCGCACCGCGATCGGGAGTTTTGGGGGAAGTCTCTCACCCGTTCGGGCCGATGACCTCGCCGCACACGTCCTCAAATCGTTGGTCGCCAGGTACCCAGCACTCGATCCCGCCACGGTCGCCGACGTGATACTCGGCTGTGCCAACCAGGCCGGAGAAGACAATCGGAATGTCGCCCGCATGGCACTCCTCCTCGCAGGACTCCCGTGGAGCGTTCCGGGCGAAACGGTCAATAGGCTCTGTGCTTCCGGCATGAGCGCGGCCGTAACCGCGGCACGAGCCATCAAGGATGGTGCAGGGCACACCTATCTTGCCGGCGGCGTCGAGCAAATGACTCGGGCACCCTACGTCCTCTCCAAGACGGCCCGTGCCTTCGGGCGGGACGCGACCCTGTTCGATACCAGTATTGGGTGGCGGTTTGTCAATCCGGCGATGGCGGAGCAGTACGGCGTCGAGGCGATGGGCGAAACTGCGGAAAACGTCGCCCAACGATTCAGCATCTCGCGCGAGGACCAAGATCGCTTTGCCGTCTGGTCACAGCAAAAAGCGGCTCGGGCGCAGGAAGATGGTCGATGGGAACGGGAGATCGTGCCGATTGTGACCCAACCTGCGAGCCGCAAGGTCCCAGAGCCAGTCATCTTTTCCCAAGACGAGTTTCCCCGACCTGGTACGACGGTCGAGGTTTTGGCCCGCCTTCGGCCCGCCTTTCGTGCCGGCGGGACCGTCACGGCAGGGAACGCGTCGGGTATCAACGATGGGGCATGCGCCTTGTTGATCGGGTCGGAAGAAGCGGTGACTGCGTTGCAGGCCGATCCGCTGGCACGGATCGTCAGTTCGGGTGTGGCGGGGGTGGAGCCAAGCGTCATGGGAATCGGACCGGTCCCTGCAACTCGTATAGCACTGGAAAGGGCAGGACTTCGATTGGAGGACATCGACGTGATCGAGTTGAACGAGGCTTTTTCTGCACAAAGCCTGGCCTGTACTCGAGCGCTTGGTCTGACCGACGAGGATCCCAGGCTGAATCCAAACGGTGGGGCGATTGCCCTGGGCCATCCCCTCGGAATGTCTGGCGCGCGGCTGCTGCTGACCGCCGGGCATGAACTGCGGGAACGTGGCGGCCGATACGCCTTGTGCACCATGTGTATCGGTGTAGGGCAGGGCATGGCCACCATCCTCGAACGTCCCTGAATCGGTATGCTGCGTCCGGTGGAGATTGGTCGATGACGATCTACGCATTTGAAGACTTTGTGCCAGTCGTGCATCCGACGGCCTTCGTCCATCCGCAGGCGACGGTCACGGGCAATGTGATCATTGGCGCCGACTGCTATATCGGACCGGCGGCCGCGCTCCGTGGCGACTGGGGCGCAATCGTTCTCGAAGAAGGATGCAACGTACAGGAGAATTGTACCATTCACATGTTCCCCGGCGTGACCGTACGACTTTCGGCGGGAGCCCATATCGGACACGGTGCAGTGATTCACGGCGCGTCAATCGGCCGGAATAGTCTCGTCGGGATGAATGCTGTGGTGATGGATCGCGCCGTTATCGGAGCCGAATGCATTGTGGGAGCCCTCACCTTCGTTCCAGCCGAGATGATCATCCCGGATCGCAAGGTTGCGGTTGGGAACCCAGCCAAGGTTGTGAAGGATGTGAGCGACGACATGCTCGCGTGGAAAACAGAGGGCACCGAGCTCTACCGAGCCCTCCCCCAAGCATGTACCCGCTCTCTTCGTGTGGTCGAACCCCTTCGGGACCTCCCCGATCATCGTCCGCAACAGGCCGCCAGCTACGAACCGTGGTCGCGCACCACGCCCAAGGATTAGTCGTCCCGTGGAAGGAGTTGTTCCGATGAAGTTGCCGAGTTTCGCATGCGGTGCATGGACCGAAGGCACTGGCGATGGGACCCCCCTGGTGCATGCGGTCACCGGGGAAGTCCTCGGCGAGTCAACTACGGCGGGACTCGATTTCGAGGCGATGTTAGCCTACGGTCGTGACGTCGGCGGCCCGCATTTGCGGCGGATGACGTTTCATGAGCGAGGCCGCATGCTCAAGGCCATGGCGCAGTACCTCATGAGTCGCAAGGACGAATTCTATCCGCTCTCGTTTGCGACCGGGGCGACCAAGACCGATTCGTGGATCGATATCGAAGGGGGTATCGGGACCTTTTTCGTCTATGCCAGCAAGGGGCGACGCGAGTTTCCCGATCAGACCTTCCATCTCGATGGAAAGGTGGAGAATCTCTCCAAGGGTGGAACCTTTGTTGGGCGACATCTCGCCGTACCCCTGGAAGGGACGGCGGTTCACATCAATGCGTTCAACTTCCCGTGTTGGGGGATGCTCGAAAAACTGGCGCCGACGCTTCTCGGGGGGATGCCAGCCATCATCAAGCCGGCGACGGCCACGAGCTATCTCACCCAAAAGATGGTGCAGGTTATGCTGGAGTCTGGCATCCTTCCGGAAGGAGCCTTGCAAGTCATCTGTGGTGGGGTCGGCGACTTGCTGGACCACGTTATCTGCCAGGATGTCGTCACGTTTACCGGGTCCGCTACGACGGGGAAGAAGCTCAAGACCCATACAGCGATCATCGAACACTCGGTTCGTTTCAACATGGAAGCGGATTCGTTGAACTGTTCTATCCTCGGCCCCGACGCTGAACCGGGTAGCGACGAATTCGATCTCTTCGTGAAAGAGGTCGCCCGAGAGATGACGGTGAAGGCAGGGCAGAAGTGTACGGCGATTCGTCGGACGATTGTTCCCGCCCCCCTAACCGAAGCCGTCATCGCTGCTCTCAGCGCGCGGCTCGATCGAACCGTGTTGGGCGATCCCGCCGTTGAAGGTGTCCGAATGGGCCCCTTGGCAAGTCGGGCGCAAGTCGACGAGGTGCGCCGTACCGTCCAGGCACTTCAAGCAGGATGCGAACTGGTGCATGGCAACCTGGAGGATTTCGAGGTCACCGGAGGAGACAGGGAACGAGGCGCCTTTTTCCCTGCGGTGCTCCTGTACTGTGACGCTCCTCTGGTCAACACCCAACCCCATGACCTGGAAGCCTTCGGGCCAGTGAACACGGTGATGCCCTATGGGACGGTGGACGAAGCGATCACGCTCGCCAAGCGAGGTCGGGGAAGCTTGGTTGGGTCGCTTTTTACGGCCGATGACACCGTGGCACGAGAGATTACCCTGGGGACAGCGGCATGGCACGGCCGGATCATGATCGTCAACCGTCATTCCGCCAAGGAGTCCACCGGCCACGGGTCTCCCTTGCCGCACCTGGTCCACGGAGGGCCCGGCCGAGCCGGAGGAGGAGAGGAGATGGGTGGAAGTCGTGGGGTGCTGCACTATATGCAACGGACTGCGATCCAGGGATCTCCCACCACGCTCACCCGGATCACAGGTGAATGGACCAAAGGGGCGGCGACTTCGACCGATCGCGTCCACCCGTTCAAGAAGACCTTCGATGAGTTGGCCATTGGGGAGACCCTCCTCACCCATCGTCGAACCATCACGGAGGCTGATATCGTCAATTTCGCCGGTGTGAGCGGTGATTTCTTCTACGCCCACATGGATCAACTGGCGGCTGAGGATTCGATGTTCGAGCGCCGGGTTGCCCACGGGTACTTCGTGCTCTCCGCGGCAGCGGGCCTCTTTGTGGATCCGGCCCCAGGCCCGGTGCTCGCGAATTACGGTCTGGAGGAGCTTCGCTTTGTGAAACCGGTCTACCCGGGGGACTCCATTCAAGTTCGCCTGACGGTCAAGGAAAAGACCGCCAAGGAACCGGTGCCGGACCAACTGCCACAGGGGGTCGTGGCGTGGGATGTGGAAGTGATGGACCAGACTGGCGATCCAGTGGCGTTGTACACCATTCTTACGCTGGTGCGTCGGAAGGAGTAACCGCACCCGGGCGTGTGGGCCCACCGTCTGCCAGACGTCCCAGTCTGTGGCAGCACAACTCGAAGCTCAGGGGAAGTCTATCTTATGCACCAACGTCGACACAGCGTCATCCTGAAAGCACTGATCATCGGCGGGTTCCTCGGTACGATTGCCGTCGGCCAGGCGCAGGCCCAAGACTTCGATTTCAAGAAACTGAAGTTCATGTCCGGCTGTTGGGCGGCGCCCTTTGGAGATAAAGATCAAGCGGTGGAAGAGAACTGGTCCTCGATGTCCGACAACCTTCTTCTTGCGACGACACGCTACCTGACGAAGAAGGAAGCGACGTCGTATGAGTTTACCCGGATCGAGCGTTCCGACTCCGGAATTGCGTATATCTCAATCGGAGCAGACGGCAATTCCAATCGCTACACCCTCACCCAACTTTCGGACGAGTTCGCGGTGTGGGAAAACCGGGTGCAGGACTTCCCTCAACGGATCATGTACCGCCTCGCCTCAGACGGTGCCCTCATTGCCCGGAACGACAAGATTGAGGAATACGACCCCCGAAATGTTGAAGTACGACTCCTGTCCGTGGAATGTCCTGGAAAGAAACGATAAGCGAGCGGGTGAGGGGACCAGATCTCGGTTCACAGGAATGTGTGGAGCCATCGTCGGATGAGACGCGTGGTTGGCTCCGGGGCGGCGTGAGGAAAGAGGTGCCCATATCCGGATATGGAAACATGTGTGCCATGGGGTAGAAGCTTGCTGATCAGGCGGGCCCTATCGGAAGGGAAAACGGCACTGGTGTCACCCGCGAGCACGAGAAGGGGGATCGTGGGGTCGAGACTTGGAAGTTGGCTCCAGATCTCGTTGGAAAAGGATCGATAGTAGTATGCCTCCCACACTGGCGACCATGCCAAGTGGTGTCCAGATCCGTCAGAGTTCGGACCAAGCACACCATGGGCGTAATAGGCGACGGCAGTATCCGACCAATCGGCGAAGAGCTCTTTCTCGCGAAAGTATCGATAGGCATCCTGGGAAGAGGAAAAGTGATTCCTCCGTTTCAGCGCCTTCTCAACCAGGGCGGATCGCTGGTGCTGAGCGCGGGCTGTCATGGCCGGTGCACGAGACCCCGGAGCCGGGGGGAGGGTTGGGTCGAGTAGGACGAGACCGGCGAAGCGCTCGGGCTGTTGGAGGGCCGCCAATATCATCGCAATGGCGCCAAACGAGTGTCCGATGCCGATGAAATGATTCATCGCGTGGCATTCACAACCCTCCAACAAGTCGTTTGCGAGTTCTGTCCATGATCCCTCAAGGACTGTCGGAGGCCCGACGCCAGGCCACAACCCGCGCGGAGGGAGACAGGCAAGCGTGAGGTGCGTCCCGAGCATGTCCAGGAACGGGCGGTAGGTAGCCGGTGGAAACCCGTTGGCCGGAAGGAGAACGGCCAAGGGCCCGCGGCCACCAAGGGGAATACGTGGAGGTCGCACGCCCGCAAGGTAATGTCACCCCGAGCCAGCGTGGCCGCGCCAGCGGTATCGCTGCGCCGCTGTCCTTCTCCCCAATGGGACGGTTGCTTAACTACCGAGTGCTTCCCTCAGGAAAGCATCCTTCAGTGCTGGGTGTCTTCGGTAGAAAAAGAGTCCCATGGACGCGGCGGCAAGCGTGTTGCCCACCAATACCGACCAGAATGGGAACAATCCTCGGGTCGCTTCGAGTCCAATCTCGAGAAGCCCCCAAAAGAAGACCTCAAAGACGACCGTTAACATCAGTAGAGCAAACCGGACGATACCGTGCTGTAAAGCGAGATCGAGGAGTACGGAGACGAGGAGGCCGAGGGCGATGAAGAGAATGATGTGGAGGACGGTGTATGCAACGACTGCCAGGGGTTGAATGACGACTGTTGCGGGAGAGCGCACGCCGAAGAGGAGAACTTGCCCCAACACACTGGGCGTAAGCAACGGCCGACCCTGCATGACATCGATCGAAAGAAACCAAAGTGCGACCACGAGGGCTCCGAGGAGCCCGGCTCGCACGCCGTCTCGTCGCATGGAAGAAAGCGGGGACATACGATGGACCTCCTTGGGAAGGGGCTACCAGGAGCAACGTCATCACCCACCGTCTTGGTTCTTCTGCCGCCTGGTCGGTCAGGTGACGAGGACAGGTTCGCCGGGAGGTAACCACGTTGAGAAAGGCGACCAAACCTCATGGATTGGGTGGTTCTGGGGACGGACACGAGGGATCACAACGGCCCCCAACTGAAGCAAATACAGTGTGGTTCCTGCGTTTCGATGGTGTTCCACGATAAAACTCCGAAAGGCATGCCCCCAGTCATCCCGCTGGCCCCGGGCTTGTGCTCCAGCCCGGTGGCGCTCCAGGGTCTCGATCACTGCCTTGCGCGTCCATCGGAGTTTGCGGTACCCATCACGGAGGCGCTTTTCGTCCTCGTCGGGATGATGGTCGGATCCTCCCACCAAGCCGCAGGCACAGCGTCCGACCGTCAGGGCGGCAGCTGTCTTCCCATCGAGAAGCTGGTCGAGAAAGATCGGTCGGAGAGAAGGTGGGACGAGGTCCGCCGCGACACCATCGGGAAGCATCGACCGTACCTCGGTGAGCGTCAGGGGGCTAACAAGTGTTAGGGCATAGCACATGGCCTGCGGCCTTCACATTCGACGCTTACGATGTCGTTCAGCGAGGAGACTCAGGGCGACATCCCCGGTGGACCCGCGCGTCTTGGCGATACGCTCGAGTGCGTCATCGTCGAGTTGCCCGAGTTCGGTGATCAGCGTGAGGTGGAGGGTGCTCTCTGCGTGGCGTATCGCATGCGTGGCGCTCCGCCGCCTGGCAAAGGCAGTGAGTGCTGACCCCATCACCCCAACGACAAAGAGGAGGATTGCCAGCCGGGTCGCTTGGATATTGCCGCGCAATCCACTCCAGGCAAATCCGCCCAGTCCGACGAGACCGAGAACGCTGAAAAACCAAAGGCTCATGCGCATCCCACGCGGTGCAGCCATGCGAGACCCCTCTACACCGGGAGTTGGTCGCGGATCAAAATGAGAATGGCGGCCTGGGGCACAACAAGATAGCGGGTTCCCTCATAGTCGATCTCGACAGCCGCCTTTCGGAAGAAGATGGCGTGATCTCCGACCTTGGCTTGCATGGGACGGTGTCGAGGTTCTCCAGTTTCCGCCTTCCACGGTTCATCGAGGAAGGTGGCCGGATCCGGCACCGGGTCACCCGGTCCCGTCGCCAGGATGTGACCGGTTTGGACCTGCTGGGTATCGAGTGCCGACGCCGGAAGATAGAGCCCAACCCGGGTGCGTTCCTCCCCATCTTCGGGAGAGATCAGAACACGATCACCAACAACGATAAGTTGTTTTGGCGGAAACCCCATGATCAGCCTGCCTCGTGAATAGTGACGACCTCGGTTACGCGGAGATGACGGACCATCGTTGGAAGACTGAGCGACACCTCGTCACCGACCGTTCGGTCTTTGAGGGCGCGTCCGAGCGGCGAGGCTAAGGAAATATGCCCGGCATCAATGTCCATCATCTCTGCCAATACTAAGGTATACTCGTCGGTCTCATCGGTTTCCAAATCAAGAACAGTCACCCGGGATCCGAGACCAACACGGTCGAGTGGTACGGGAACGGCAGCAAGTTCGGAGACTTGCGCCAGGCGCCGATGGAGTTGACCGAGCCTGGCCTGAACTAATTGCTGGCGTTCGAGCGCGGCCTTGTACTCCGAGTTCTCTCTCAGATCACCCATTTCGACCGCGGTGGCGATCGCTTGAGGCAAGGTCACGGTCAACTCGCGAGTCAATTCCTCGATCTCCTTGCCCAACTTTTCTCTCATTTCCTGGATCATGCTCGACCGTCCGATCGGGGTGCACATCGCGGTGCACATATAATGAGAACCCGGCCTGAAGAGTCATCTTCAGCCGGGCTGCAATGGTCTCGTCTTCCCCTTCAAGATACGTCGCGAGGGTGGACCACGGAATATCATACGCTAAGTTTCGTGATCGCAGTTTGTTACAGAGCTGACCCTCGATACGTCTAGGTGACAATGATGCCGGTGAATAGCGTTGGCCAGTGGGCCTGGTGGGTACTTGTGACCGTTGCTTTCCTCGGGATCGGGTCGCCGTTGGGGGCTCAGAGCGGGTCGCCCGCGGGACCGGTCCCTCCGGCACTTCTTCGAGCCCGACGAGCTGCGCTAGCCGCTCAAATGGACGGTGGTGTTGCCCTGCTCCTAGCCCAGCGCGAGAGGGTCAACGATCCTCCAGCGAGCGATTATCCCCAAGACACAGACTACCGAGAGGACAATGACTACTTCTACCTGACCGGTATCGAGACGCCGGGTGGGGTCCTGCTGCTTCGAGTCCAGGAAGGACAGCTGGTCGGAGAAGAACTCTTCCTGCCCGAGCGCAACCCAGCCCGCGAACAATGGACTGGCGTCAAGCTGGGTCCCGGGGAAGATGCGGCCCGACTCACCGGCCTCTCGTCCGATCAGATCCTCCCCCTCGACCAACTTGAAGAACATCTCGGTCGCGCGCTGCGGCGGACAGCCGGTGAGACTCCCCGGTTCTTCTTCAAACGGGATCAACGGACCCCCAAGGAACCGCTCGTTGATCAGATGGCGAGTCGACCGGGGATCGCGTTGGAAGATCTGTTGGCTCCCCTTGCTCGGCTTCGAGCCGTCAAAGATGCCGATGAACTGCGGCGTCTTCGCCGTGCGATTGAGATCAGTGCGGCTGGACATGTCGCTGCGATGAAACGAGCCCAGCCGGGCCTATTCGAGTATTCCCTGGAAGCGGAAGCGGAGTACACCTTTCGACGCCTCGGTGCCGAGCGCCTGGGCTACCCGAGTATCGTGGGGACAGGGATGAACGGAACCACGCTCCACTATGACAAGAACCGAGCAGAACTGCACAACGGCGAGCTGGTCGTCATGGACATGGGTGCCGAGTTCGGGTACTACTCGGCCGATATCACCCGGACGATCCCAGTGTCGGGAACTTTCACCAAGCGGCAACAGGATCTGTATTCTCTCGTGTTGGCAACGCAACAGGCAGCGATCGATGCGGTTCAGCCTGGAGTCACGATTCGCCAATTGAACAGTATCGCCCGGGACTACATGAGGAAGCACTCAGGAGATCTCTGCGGCGAGCGTACCTGCGATGCGTACTTCATTCATGGACTCTCCCATCATATCGGCATGGACGTGCACGATCCGTCGGGTGGAGGTGCACTCGAAGCGGGGATGGTTCTCACTATTGAGCCTGGTGTCTATCTCGCTGGTGAGGGGATTGGCATCAGGATTGAAGACGATATTCTTGTCACTCCGACCGGACACGAAGTGCTTTCTGCCGGCGTCCCCAGGACCATCGAAGGAATCGAACAGCTCATGGGGACGCGGAAAAGTCAGAATTGAGAAGCGCCGTGAGCGTCAGTCCCTGGACACCCAGTCGCTTGACTCCGGGGGGGATTTCGGCTAACCTGCGCGCGATTTTCCGACCGTACAATTGGCGACGACTGCCCAGGTGACACGCATGTCCCATAGGAAAAAAATGCGCCATCGTTCAGGACTGCTGACGTTGTTTCTCATGCTCACGGTCATAGGAATCGCTGGCTGTGGGGGCGATTACCCCCAATCGACGCTCACGCCGCTCGGTGATTTTGCCCGGATGGTCGATGACGTTTTTCGGGGCACCGTGCGTTGGGCCCTGGTGGTGTTTGTGCTGGTCGAGGCCGCCCTGCTCGTGGCCATCTTCAAGTTTCGAGGGAAGCCGGACGACGCGGAGCCAGACCAAGTCCATGGCAATGCCATGGTGGAAGTGGTGTGGACCATTATACCAGCGGTGATTTTGGCCTTCATCGCCGTCCCAACCGTCAAGACGATCTTCCGAACCGCGGAGGTCCCCACCGACGCTATGGAGATCGAGGTGATCGGGCACCAATGGTGGTGGGAGTTCCGATACCCCACGGAGGGCGTGGTCACCGCGACGGAGATGCACGTGCCGGTGGGCCAGAAGGTCGTCCTGAAGATGCGGACGGCAGATGTACTCCACAGCTTTTGGGTGCCCCAATTCGCGGCCAAACGAGATGTGTTCCAGGCCCGGTACACGACCCTCTGGTTCACCGCCGATACCGTGGGATGGTTTCCCGGGCAATGCGCCGAGTTTTGTGGGACCCAGCACGCCCGAATGCATTCGTGGGTGGTGGTGGAATCCCCCGAAGAATTCGCGGCGTGGACTGCGGCCCAACGGGTAGGCTCTCCGCTCGTGAATGGAGGGGTGGTCGCCCCGGACACAACGGTGCCCGCACCACCAGTTGATAGTGTGGTCATCAAAGGACAGGACGCATTCGTGGCAGGCGGCTGCATCAGTTGCCACGCGATGGTCGGGACACCACTTGCGGGACAGCTGTTCGAAGGCAACACCAATGCTGGCCCCAATCTTTCCCACGTCGCCAGTCGGGCTCGGCTCGCGGGAGGGATGTTCGAAAACACGGAAGCCAATTTGCGGCGTTGGTTATCTGACCCGCAGTTGGTGAAGCCGAATACCAACATGAAGCTTCCGCGCCCGCTCACAGATGATGAGATCGCCACCCTTGTGGCGTATCTCCAGACCCGGCGCTAACGCCGTCTCTTTACTCGGACCCCGAGTTACGTATGGCTACATCCGCACGTGAACATGCCCACGCACCGGCACCCTCCAAGACAGGGCTCTGGAGTTGGCTGACAACCGTTGATCACAAACGCATCGGAATCCTGTACGGGGCCAGTGCCTTCATCTTCTTCTTGATCGGTGGCCTCGAGGCCCTGCTCATCCGGTGGCAACTCAGGATTCCAGAGAACAACTTCTTGTCGGCCGAGGCGTATAACCAGCTGTTTACGATGCACGGCACCACCATGGTGTTCCTCGCGGTGATGCCGCTATCGGCGATGTTATTCAACTACCTCATCCCCCTCATGATCGGGGCCCGGGACGTGGCGTTCCCCCGGCTCAACGCCTTTAGCTATTGGGTGTTTATTCTGGGTGGGCTGTTCATGAACGCGAGTTTCCTATTCAATGCCGCCCCCGACGCGGGATGGTTCGGATACGCCAACCTGACCAGCAAGCAGTATTCCCCAGGAATGAATGTCGATTTTTGGGTGATCGGCTTGCAGATTTTGGGTGTGGCCTCACTGGCTGCCGCCGTGAATTTCTTCGTCACGATCATCAACTTGCGCGCGCCAGGCATGAAGTTGATGCGCATGCCGATGTTCGTGTGGATGAGCATGATCACGCAGGTGTTGCTCCTGCTGGCCTTTCCCGTCATTACCGTTGCGTTGGTCTTCCTCCTGACCGATCGGATGTTCGGAACCGGCTTTTACATCCCGGCGCAGGGGGGCGACCCGATTCTGTGGCAACATCTCTTCTGGATCTTCGGTCACCCGGAAGTGTACATCCTGATCCTCCCACCGTTCGGCATCGTGTCGGAGATCCTGCCGGTGTTCTCCCGAAAGCCCCTGTTCGGTTACGCCGCCATGGTTTTTTCTGGTGCGTTTATTGCCTTTCTCGGCTTCGGGGTGTGGAGTCATCATATGTTCTCCACCGGGCTGGGGCCGATTGCCGACTCGGTGTTTAGTCTCACCACCATGTTGATCGCGATTCCAACAGGGGTGAAGATCTTTAATTGGATTGGAACCCTCTGGGGCGGGTCGCTCCAGATGAAAACACCGCTGTACTACGCGCTCGGATTCATCGCTCTCTTTGTGATCGGCGGGTTGTCAGGTGTGATGCATGCCTCACCGCCGGCCGACTTGCAGCAGACCGATACCTATTTCGTTGTTGCCCACTTCCACTACGTCTTGTTTGGTGGTGCGATCTTCGCCATGGTCGGTGGGGCATTCTATTGGTGGCCCAAGATGTTCGGGTACATGCTCCGAGAGGGTCTCGGCAAGGTACAGTTCTGGATCATGTTTATCGCCATGAACCTGACGTTCTTCCCGATGCACTACGCCGGGCTCCATGGCATGCCACGCCGGACCTATACCTACGTAGCTGGGCTCGGACTCGATTGGCTCAACTTGGTCGAAACGATCGGATCGCTTGGCCTCGCCGTAGCGTTTACCCTCTTCATGGTGAACATCTTCGTAAGTTTTCGGGGACGCAAAGCGAACCCTGCCCCGGCAGACCCATGGAACGGTGCCACCCTCGAGTGGTCCATCCCGTCCCCTCCGCAGGAGTTCAACTTCCCCGAGATTCCGACCGTCGAGGGCCGAGATCCGCTGTGGACCGCCAAGCGGAAGCATGGTGGCCCGCTGCCTGAACCGAAACGGGTCGATGGGTCGAACATTCACTTGCCCAACCCAAGCTACTGGCCCCTGGTCACCGCCATCGGCATGTCCATCATGCTGATCGGATTCATGGCCGGTGGGCTCCCGGTGAATCTCATCGGTGTTGCCATTCTCTTCTTCGGGGCCTTCCGTTGGGCCTTTGAGCCTACCGGATGACCACACTCCTCGCAAAGGATTCCCATCGTGTCGCACGCTGACGCGCATGCCATGCACCCGCCGACCGCCACCGGGCTCGATACCCGGAAGCTGGCGATCTGGACCTTTATCGGGTCCGAGTGCCTCTTTTTTGCGTCGCTGATCTCGACCTATTTGGTGTACAAGGGAAAGAGTCTGGTAGGGCCACTACCGCACGACGCCTCCCAGTGCATGCTCGACGGACGGATGCAACAATGTGAAGGTGTTTTCGAAATTCCGCTCGTCACCTTTGGGACTGCGGTGCTTCTCTTCTCGTCCTACTTTGTCGTGAAGGCGCTGAGTGGGGCCCAGCGTGGCAATCGAAAACAACTGATCGGTTGGCTTTCTGCTACCGTCGTTGGCGGGTTGTTTTTCGTTGGGATGCAGGTTTACGAGTTCTATCACTTCTTTCACAAGGGCCTGGGGTACACGACCAACGTTTTCAGCGCTTCGTTCTACACGCTGACAGGCTTCCATGGAACCCACGTTACCTTGGGTGTGATCTGGTTGAGTACCGTGCTCGTGCTTGCGATTCGCGGGAAGCTCCCCCCGGAAAAGGCGCTCAACCTGGAACTCGCAGCCTTGTATTGGCATTTTGTCGATGTGGTGTGGATCGTGATCTTCCCGGTCGTCTACCTGATGAAGTGAGGAGAACCTGATGGACGGTACCTCAACTCCAGCAGAAGGGCACACGCACCCCACGCCGGCGTTGTATCTCCGGATCGCTGTCGTACTCTTCGTCCTCACGGCGTTGGAAGTGGGGGCGTACGAGGTTGCCCGACGCGAAAGCCCCGCGGGGCTTGCGGCGATCGTCGTCCCCCTGATCGTTCCGATCCTATTGGTTCTATCGGCTGGAAAGTTTGCCCTGGTGGCGATGTTCTACATGCACCTCAAGCAGGATAGTAAGATCTTTAGCGGTCTGTTCGTCTTCCCGCTCCTTCTCGCAGCTGTGATTATTGTGGCCCTCGTCGCCCTGTTCAGTGTGGTCCATCTAGTTCCTTGATCGCTACCCCTTCCGCCGGTTCGGTCCGCCCGTTCGAATCGGCCGACGGAGGTAGGGAACTCTCGCCCACCGTTTCATAGATCATCCGAATCCACTCATCGGTCGGAGTGAGGCGCGAAGCCCACGCCGCATACTCAGGCAACCCGGCTTCCTGAGTTTCTTCCAGGGTATGCCCTGCCTGCCGATGGTTGGTCACCGATGCCAGGGTACTCGCCAGCATACCGAGATAGGCCGCCAGAGATGGCCGGTCCAAAGGGAGACCGTGGCCGGGAACGGCGGTGATCTTCCCGGGAACGACGTCCATGATATGCTGGAGGGCTGCAAGGAGTCCGGGCGCTGTTCCCCCGCTGTGGGTGTCCACAAACGGGAACGACCCAGGCCAGACGATGTCTCCGAGAAGGACGACCCCAGCCTCTGGAATCACGGCCCAGAGGTCACCACCGGTATGGGCGCCGGGCGCGTAATGAACGACAATCCGATCGCGTCCAAATTGCCGGATCAGGCTGTCCTCGACCAGAACCGTTGGCAATGCGTCTTCCCCGCGTCGATCGAACCGATGATGGGAACCTGGGCGGGTGAGGCCGAAGCCCTCGGATCCCGATGCCAGTCGGTCGCGAACCGAGGGATGAGCTACGAGCTCCGTGCCAGGCGCTCGGAGGCGCTCATTTCCACCGTTGTGATCGGGATGCCAGTGGCTATTGATGATTGTTTGGATAGGCAATCTGGACCGGGTGCTGATCAAGCGTTTGAGCCGTGTGGTGAGAGGGCTGAGTTCGGTGTCGAAGACTAGGAGAGTCGTGTCTCCAACCAGAACCGTGACGTTGCCCCCGATCGGTCGGCCAAAGCTCGACGTATGCAGGACGAAGAGGTTGGGGGCAAGGTCGATGATCCTGGTGCGACCGAGGATGGCATACCATGCGACCCCGCTGCCCACCAGTATCGCCCCAGCGGTGACGGTCAGAACACGTCGCAGAGGCTTCTTCATGCTGTCTCACTCCATGGGCCGAGGTAACGAAGAACCGCGAGGGTAACCTCCTCCGTCACGCGTGCGCAGGGGAAGGCTGCACCGAGGAGATCGGAACCCTGGAAGACAATCGTCTCACGCAACATGGCCACCATGAGGCCGAGGGCGAATCCGACCGCCTGTTCCACCCGATGATCGGAATTGGGGAGACTGACAAGCCAGATCGAATGGACCCGCTTCAGAATCTTCTGGTTGATCTGGCGGACCCGTCGCGTGGTGCCGGGGTCAGGGCGGAGACGGGTTCGCACAAAGGTGGCACGGAGGATACCACGATGCCGGGCATACTGCTCCGCGGTCGTGTGTACGGTACGCGCGACGAGTTCCCGGAGCGGCAAGGCTGGTTGTTGGCTTCGCTCGAGACGATCCTGGATGAGTTGCTCAGACTCGGCCAGGAAGCGGGCGTGAAGAACCAGCATCAGGACATCTTTGCTTTCAAATCTGGCGTAGAATGATCCGACTGAGGTCTTGGCCGCCCGGGCAATGGTCGGTACGCTGAGTTGGTCGAAATCGTGGGTGGCCAGCAGGCGTTCAGCAGCTCTGAGGATACGGTCAAAGGTCTGCTGGCTGCGGTGTTGTTGGGGTAGGTGAACACCAGGTAATGCAGAGAGTAAATTAGTATTAGAATTCATGTTCTAATATTAATCTAATCCGGCTTCTCCACAAGGTAGGCGGGGTACTTTATCGCGAAGGGTGGGTCCGAGAGGGCCAGAGGCTTAAGGCCAAGACCACCCACCCGATCAGCAGCGAGACCCCACCGACCGGTGTGATCGCCCCAATCCATCGTATCTCAGTGAGAGCGAGCAGGTAGAGACTTCCAGAAAAGAGCACCATGCCAACGGTAAACAGGATGCCAACAAGTTGGGACAGCTTGGGCTTAGTGTGGTTTGCTGCCCATGAGGTGATCAGGAGTGCGAGAGCGTGATACATCTGATACCGCACACCAGTCTCGAAGGTCGCTAACTCGACAGACGTGAGCGATCCTCGGAGCCCATGAGCGGCGAAGGCACCGAGTCCGACTCCCACACCAGCGAATACTGCCCCGAGGAAGCCGAGCCGCCGTGCGTTCGACGTCATCGACGATCGCGCCCGGCCCAGGCAGCGAGCCCGGTCAGAATTGGCACGCCGATGAGAAGGGTCCAGGCAAGATTGGTTGGAGAGGCCGGTGGTGGTCCGAGAATGCTGCCCAAATAGACTGCGATGAGCACCACTGCCAGGAGAGCGATCCGGCCAGTGTGAGCCCGATGACGATTGGAGCGGCCCCGAGTCAGGAACAGGTACAACCCTCCTGCCAGCATGAGAAACTCGATGACCAGGGTGCCGGGTAGGTTTTGCCACAACCCAAGGCCCACCTTCAGCGAGTCCGGTCCGCTGAGGGGGAGGTCGGGAACGTGCGTGATGGCGTCAAGGACAAAGTGGGACACCACGGTGCCCATGACGACCAAAGTTGCCCGGAAGTGGCGTGAGGTATCTCGCGTGGGCCACGAGTAGTATGCCGCGCCGAGGACCAATGCCCAAATGACACCGCCAACAAGGCTGTGAGTAATCGGATAGTGATCAAAAATCAGCGGAGTGACAGCGGTCGCACCGGGGACAATCGCGACTTGCTCCCACCCCAACAGCACCGTTATCCCAAAAAGGAAGTCGACGAAATAGGCGGCAAAGATCAGTGTCCCAAGCGAGGCCTTGGGTTCCACGCGCTGGAGCCCAAGGGCGATACCGGCATGGCCAAGGAACATCGTAGCTCCGAGTTAGGAAGGTTTACGCGCTCGAGGGTGTCTCGTCTGCATGATCGATTGCCATTCCCATGGCGTGATATCCGTTGTCCACATGGAACACGGTCCCCGTCACCGCCGCGGCAAGTGGGGAGGCAAGAAATGCTGCCGCATGCGCCACATCTCTGGGGATGAATTCGCGTCCAAGCGGGGCGTTCGCTCGGTAGTACGCCACCATCCGCTCAATGAGGCCGATCGCACTGGCCGCTCGAGAGGCCCACGGTCCGGCCGAGATTGCGTTGATACGCACTCCCCACCGTCGACCTGCTTCGTATGCCAACGTTCGGGTATCTGCTTCCAGTGCGGCCTTCGCGGAGGACATACCCCCACCATACCCTGGAATAGCACGTTCGCCGGCCAAATAGCTCAGGGAAAGGAAGTTGCCACCTGGTTGCATCATCGGAGCGAAGACCCTGACGAAGGCAATATTGCTGTACGCACTCACGCCGATGGCGTCGAGGTATCCCTGTCGACTCGTGTCAACCAGTGGTTTGGTCACCTCGGGTGCGTTGGCTAGGCTGTGAACGACGATATCGAGTCCTTGAGGGCCGAAGTCCTCGCTGAGGCGGTTCGCCATCCCTTGGATACTGAAGTCCCCATGACCGCTGTATCGCTTGTTTTCGAGGACATCTTGCGGCACATCATCCAGGGTGTCGAACGCAGCGTCCAGTGGATAAATCCGCTCAAAGGTCATCGACTTCCCTGAAGGGAGAAGGAGGCTCTCCGTCAGTTTGCCCCGGTCCAACAGCTTGGTAAAGATGCCGAGCGCCGGGGGCCAGGTACCGAGACAGATGGTGGCACCTGCTTCGGCCAAGGCTTTGGCGATAGCGAATCCGAACCCAGCGTCGTCCGCGACGCCAGCAATGAGTGCCCGCTTCCCGCGGAGATCGATTCCAAGCATGGAGAGTTTGAGCTCCGGATGTGTTAGTGATGAGAGGAGAAGATCTAGAAAGCTATCGTGCAAAAGGCGGGAACACCACGGCTACTCGCTCCGAAGGACCTCCAATGGCGTCCGCTTGAGGATCTCGGCGCTACTCCAGAGGCCAACCCCCAACGTCAGGGTCACCAGGCCTCCTGCAAGACCAATCAGCTGTGGCATCGGAAGGGCGAAGGCGGTTTCGAACACCCACCTGGACAGGGCCCACGCTGCGGCGGACGCCAACACGACCGAAATGGAGGTGGCAAGCAGTCCGAGGGCGACATACTCGGTGAAGATGATCCGGAGCACCTGTTGCCGAGTGGCGCCAAGGGTCTTGAGGAGTACGGCCTCTCGAATGCGCTGGAAGCGATTCGTCGATACGGCACCGATCAAGACAATGGCCCCGGTGATCAGACTGAACCCGGCCATGAAACGGATGGCAAACGCGATGCGATCGACAATGCCCTGGATCGCATTCTGAACCATCGACAGATCCAACGAGGTGACATTGGGGAAGGCTTCTGCCAGGCGTCGTTGGACGATGCCCCTGGCGGTGGGGTCTTCGATGCGTGCGAGGGTGGCGAGCATCTGGGGGGCGCGGTCGAGGGGTCCCGGTTCGAAGACGACGAAAAAGTTCGGTTCGAGCCTGCTCCAATTGATTTCGCGAAGACTGGTGATCGTGGTTTGGATCTCGACCCCTTGGACATCCCACAGGATGTGGTCTCCGATGGATACACCGAGTTCGGCAGCTACGCCGGCATCGAGGGAGATGCGCGCGCCGTCAATCGGATTGGCACCCGCCTCATCATCGTCCCACCAGGTGCCAGCAACTAACTGTTCCGCCGCAACAAGGGAATCCCGATAGGTGCTCCGATACACTCGTCGGAGGGCCCACGAATCGCGACGCGAAAGGGTGCTGTCCGCCGATTCGGTGGAAGCGGTGTCGCGGCCACCGACCGATCGGATACGCATCGGGATGATGGGCACGATTGGTGACGACTCGACATCAGCTTCGGTCAGAATCCTCTCGACCCCCTCGCGTTGGTCGGGTTGGATATCGTAGAACGCGATGTTCGGCCGTCCACTGTTCCCCTCGACCTGGAGCTCTCGAAGGAGGTTGTGCTGAATGAGAAAGAGTGTGCTGAGGAGAAACGCCCCAAACCCAAGTGCCAGGACAACCGTGACGGTTTGGTTGGCAGGGCGATAGAGGTTGGCGAGCCCTTGGCGAAGAAGGTATGGCCATCGCGCCGGAAGGAATCGACGGACCGTCCAAGTAAGGACTTTGGCCGCTAGCCCAAGGATCACAAGGACCACCCCGATCCCACCGGCAAACGAGAGTCCATCGAGGAGCGCCCCCGCTTGGACGACCGCCAGCACGATGACGGTTCCGACGAGAGCGACAATAACCAGCGAGAGAAGAGGGTCTCGGGCCCTTTTCCCCGTCTCGACATCGCGTCGCAGGGTGACCAAAGGTGAGACGCGTCGGATGCCGATCAGGGGAAGGAGTGCGAACATCCCTGCGACCCACAGTCCGAGCCCTACACCATAGAGCACCGCCTTCGGGGAAAAACTCACTTCCACCGTGACCGGGAGCAAGGAGCCCAGAATGTGAGGCATAGTCTGTTGAACAGCCACTCCAATTACGGCACCGAGCAGGCTCCCGACACCACCCATGACCAACGCTTGCAGCATGTAGACTGCAAACACATCTCGGGTGGTGGCACCCAGGCATCGGAGGATACCAATCGTGTCGAGGCGTTGTCGAATGAAAACGTGTACAGCACTGGCCACGCCGAGGCCACCAAGGAGCAAGGCAATCAGGGCAACGAGGCCGAGGTAGTTTCCCATCCGCGTGAGGGCGTCACTCAGATCTTCCCGATCATCTTCCACCGTCCGAATTCGAATCCGCAGTGGGCGAAGGGATTCGCGGTAGGTCTCGGCGATTGCGTCGGGGTCCCGCCCGGAGGGCAGTCGGACAAAGATCTCATAATCGGCTCGGGATCCGAACTGGATCAGCTCGGTGTCCTCCAGGTCCCGCCCCGCGATCCACACTGGTGGCCCAAAGGCCGATTGTAACGCCGCGTTGCCGGGGGCATCGACCACGGTGCCGGCGATGACGAGTTGGGTGGACCCGAGGGAAAGAGTGTCCCCGATCACTGCACCCAGGAGGCTCAGTACACTGGGGTCGACGACGACCTTGCCGCCGCTTTGAAGCGCGGCCCAGGCGCCGGCCGGTACTGTCCGATACTCACCGTAGTACGGGAACCCAGAGTCGACGGCCTGCACTTGGACCAGTCGGACTCCTTCGGTGCGAGGGACAAATGCCATCCCAGAAAACTCGACCTTGGTCGCGGAGGCTCCCGGGGCTGTGCCCGGTGTGGCTGGGAGCGTAATCGAATCGATGATCTCGCGGGCCCGCTCGGGGAGTGGGGTGCGGCTGCGGAATGAGAGGTCAGCGCCCAGGAGGGCTCGGGCCTCGTGGTTGACGGAGACGCGAAGGTTCTCGGTAAAGGCGTTGATCGCTACCAGGGCGGCAACCCCGACGGTAATCGCTCCGGTCAAGAGAGCCAGACGCCGCCGGGCGCCGCGGCTCTCCCGTAGGGCCATGCGGAGGATGAACCGAACCCGGTTCATGTGGGGCTCCCGGTATCCTCGACGATGTGTCCATCTGCCAGACGAATGGTGCGCGCGGCCAATTTCGCGAGCCCGGGATCGTGGGTGACGAGGACGAGCGTCGTCCCGGATTCCTCGTTGAGCTCACGCATCAACTCGATGATAGTGGCGCCGGTCCTTGCGTCGAGGTTTCCGGTGGGTTCGTCGGCGAAGAGGATGCGGGGTCGGATGGAGAACGCACGGGCCAAGGCGACCCGCTGTTGCTCGCCACCGGAGAGTTGTGCCGGATAGTGTTCCAAGCGGTCGCCGAGTCCAACCCTGGTGAGTAGCGCCGCCGCGCGATCCGCGCTTGGTTCGCCACGGAGCTCCAGCGGAACTTGCACATTCTCTTGGGCTGTTAACGTTGGAATGAGATGAAACGATTGAAAAACGAAACCGACCCGCTCAGCTCGGAGGACGGATCGCTGATCCTCTGTCATCGATCCAAGATCCTCTCCGTCGAGGACGATCCGACCACTGGCCGGTCGATCGAGGCCCGCCAAGAGTCCCAAAAGGGTGGTCTTGCCGCTTCCGGATGGTCCGATGATCGCTAGGAACGCTCCTTCTTTGATTGAAAAGGTGATATCGTTGAGGACCGTCAGCGGCCTTCCCCCTGAGAGGTAGGTCTGGGTCAGCGACTCGCAATGCAGGATCACGACATGCTCCGTTGGACAAGTAAGGCACGATTGCTAAACCGATACGGGTGGTGCACGCTACTTGTTTCCTTTCTATACGTCGGATGTGGTGACGGAGATCCACAGCCGCCGGCAGATAGAGGGCCGTCGGAACGGTCGCGGTCCGCCGAGCCCGCCACTTCTCCCGAATTGGTGCCCAGGTCGGGACCTGCAATCCTGTTTCTTGGCACCAGTCTCACTGCTGGATTCGGCGTCGACCCAGCCCAGGCCTTTCCCGCTCGCATACAGGAAAAAATCGACTCGGCCGGTCTCTCCTACCGCGTGGTCAATGGTGGTGTCAGCGGGGAGACATCTGCTGGTGCCCGGCGCCGGATCGACTGGGTGCTTGACCAACCGGGCCTACGGTTCGTGGTGGTGGAGACCGGTGCCAACGACGGCCTGCGAGGCCAGGATATCGATAGTCTCCGCGCGAATCTGAGCGCCATTCTGGAGCGCATCCTCAAAGAACTTCCCCCGAATCACATCCTGGTGGTCGGGATGGAGGCACTCCCCAACCTTGGGGCAGAATACACCAGCCAGTTCCGGCAAGTCTATCCTTCCGTCGCCTCAGCGTACAGCGTGCATTTTCTTCCCTTCCTTCTCGCAGGAGTGGCCGGGGTTGATTCGTTAAATCAAGCCGATGGTATTCATCCCTCACCGGTTGGGCATGCTCTGGTCGCGGCCCACCTGTGGCCAGCCATCAGGACCATGATTGCTACTGAGGAGAGCCGGTAATTACGGTGGTGGTGGGTTGGTTGCTGTGGCAGAAAAGATCGTCAGCAAATTCGTGCCGGGCACGGAGGCGAGCACATCCTGCTGCCCGACTGTTGGCCCGAGAGTGAATACGGTAGTTGCAAAGCCAAGCACGTCGGTCATGGAAAAGACCGGAGCGATGCTCCCACCCCCGCCGAGCACCTGCCACTCCACTCGAGCGTCGGCGATGGGATTCCCAAACCGATCTGTCATGCGGACCGCAAGGGGGTTGGCAAGTGGATTGCCGATCGTTCCCGTTTGACCGCCCCCACCAAATGCCTCCAACACCTCGGCCGGACCCGGACGCGCACGGATCACATGGGAAACGACCGGAAGGCCAGGGACTTCC
>JAJCZW010000143.1 GCA_029262155.1 Gemmatimonadota bacterium | reverse complement strand
TTCGAACTTCCACTTCCCGTCGGCGTCGCGCGACAAGCTCCTCGGCCAAGCGGATTTCGCTGTTTCCCTCTCTATTAGGTTCCGGAATCGACTGATTGCCCACCTCGGCGTCGGGGTCATCCGTCGCGCCAACCTGCCCTTGGAGTTGACGCAACCACCGGTCGATGTTGAACCCTTCCTTCTGGGTTCCGGTAGAGGGGCTCACTGACACAGGTTGTTGGGGTGGCCCCCCGGTTCGGCGAGCAGATTCTTTCTTCTTATTTGCCCGCTGCTGCTTCTGAGCCGCACCGAAAAGCGCCAGCACAGCGTACAGAATCATGATTCCGATCAGCCCTTCCATCGTTAGGCCACCGAGCTCGGGTCGGGGCCATCCTCACCGCCACCGATCGCCCGACGCATCTGCGTATCCGACTCGATGTTGCGATACTTTTGATAGTCCATCACGCCAAGATGTCCGGCCCGGAACGCCTCGGCAATCGCGAGTGGAATCTGCGCTTCGGCGGCAATCAGCTTCGCCCGCTCCCGCTGCGCGTCGGCTCGATACTCACCCTCCACGGCAACCGCCAGGGCGCGACGCTCCTCCGCCTTGGCCTGGGCAATGCGTTTATCTGCCTCGGCTTGGTCGGTCTGCAACTCCGCCCCAATGTTCTTCCCCACATCCACATCTGCGATGTCGATGGACAAGATCTCGAATGCTGTCCCCGCGTCCAGTCCCTTGGCCAACACGGTCGTGGAAATCATGTCGGGGTTTTCCAGGACGGCCTTATGCGATTGGGCGGACCCAATCGTACTAACGATTCCCTCCCCTACGCGAGCCAGGATTGTCTCCTCGCCCGCGCCCCCGACGAGCCGATTGATATTGGCTCGGACGGTCACTCGCGCCATGGCGAGCAACTGGATCCCATCGCGTGCCATCGCTGCCACCTTGGGTGTGGTGATCACTTTGGGATTCACGCTGACCTGCACCGCCTCGAACACGTCCCGGCCAGCAAGGTCGATCGCCGTTGCCTGTTTGTAATCCAACGGGATCCCGGCCTTGTCGGCGGAAATCAAAGCATTCACGACACGGTTCACATTTCCGCCAGCGAGATAGTGGCTCTCCAGGTCGTCGGTCGCTAGCCGAATTCCTGCCTTGTGTGCACTGATCATCGGAAGCACAATCGCTGCCGGATTCACCCGTCGGAGCCGCATACCAAACAGGGTGAGAAACGAGATGCGAACCCCCGAGAACAGAGCGGTAACCCAGAGCCCAACTGGGATGAAGCGAAACATGATCGTCACCACGATAAACGCGATTACGACGAGGCCAATTATCAGGCCTGGGGCGAGGTTATCCAGATTCACAGGTGACGCTCCAGTCTTAGGTCAAGATGTGGTCGAGGGGGTGGCGTCGTCTGACGCTGTAGGAGATGCCTCGACAACGAGTCGGTACCCATCACTCCGCTGCACACGAATCGGGGCACCGGCAGCGATGAATCCGCCTTCGGTGACGACATCCACCCGTTCATCGCCAATCCGCCCCGTACCACTGGGACGGAGCGCGGTCATGGCAACGCCGGTCTTGCCGATGAGGTCGGGACGCGGCAGGGCGGAGACAAATCCATCTTTTGCCTCCGTTTCACGTTGGAGAAACAATCCGGTAAAGCGAGTTGAATTCGGGAGGTGGCGAAGCCACGCGATAAATACCGCCGCCGTAATCAGGAGGCTCGCTCCCAAGATGGCTGCCGCTTGGAGGATGTCGGTGACCGAAGGGGCCTGAACCATGGCAAGGACGGTCGCAGCACCAACCAGCACGATTCCGAGCACACCAGGGACGCCAAACCCGGGGAGGACGAAGACCTCTATCCCGAGTGCAATCACGCCGAGTCCGAGCATCAGTACCTCTTCCCATCCTGCAAGGCCTAAGAGCAGATGCGAGCCAAAGAACAGACCGAGCGAGGTGATACTCACGAGTCCACCTAACCCAAACGCACCGGCTTTCAGTTCAAACACGAGACCGAGCATACCGAGCGACAACAGCAAGGGAGACACTGCCGGATGCGTTAGGAACCGCACAATCGATTCGGCCCAGTTGATGGAGGCGGAGCGCACCGTCGCTTGGGAGAGCCCAATGGCATCAAGAACCTCGGCTAGCTCTCCCACCTCGGCTCGAGCGAAGCCAAGGGCAATCGCCTCGCGGGTGGTCAGGGTCAGCAACTCTCCAGCCTTCGTAACACCAGGAATCTCGATCGATTCATCGACCATCGCCGCGGCGACCATCGGATCCAATCCGCGGGCGTCAGCCAAGGCCCGAAATTCTGCCCGCATCGCCGAGACAATCTTTTCTGAGGCCTTGGTCCCTTGTCCATCTACCGGAGTGGCAGCTCCAATCACGCCACCAGATCGCATGAAAATGCCTTGGGCGGAAAGTGCTATCAGGGCCCCGGCACTAAAGGCCCTGGGATTGACGAAGGCGAACACCGGCACCGTCGAAGCGCGCACCGCGTCGGCAATGCGTTCGGCAGCATCAATTCTGCCCCCGGGGGTATCGATATCGAGAATCGCGGCTGAGGCACCGGACTCCGAGGCTTCCTGAAGGATCCGTTCAACAAACGGCGCCAAGCCGTTTTCGATGACCCCAGTGATTGGAATCCGTACCACAACTGGTTCTTGGGCCGAGAGCGGCACACCGGCGAGCAACAAGCATCCGACCCATATCACTGCAACCCGCACGAATCCTCCAGACAATCCGTCTGTCGGAAGCTAACGCGACAGGGGCTACCCGAAAAGCTGAACTTTGCTATCGCTCGCGAGGACGGCGTTGCTGGGGCGGGCGTTGTTGACGAATCTCTTGTGCCCGTTGGTACAGGCGGTCACGGGCAATAAAGAATTGGGTCCGCTGTACCGGGGTGAGTACCGGAGCCAACTCGGCAAGTTCGTCCTGAAAGCTCTTCACATAGGCCACCCGCAGAACCATGAGGGAGTCGAGGAGGATACCAACCTGGGCTTGGTCAGCGGCGATACCAGGTCGCATCTGGCGTTGGAGATCTGTTCGAACCCGGCGCTGCGCATCGTCCAGGGTCATTCGGCGGATCGCATGTCGTCGAGCGAGGCTTTGGACTTGCTGCGCTACCTCCGGGGTGAGACCGAGATCTGCTTGAATGCGCTCCAGAAAGCGGGCTTCAATCCGTTCGCGGATTGCTCTGGTCTGAAATCCTTCGGCGTTGCCCTGCGCCCAGACAGGCGTGGTCGCCAGTCCCCAGGCGACTCCAAGAGCTACACTCATTTGGACGAGATGCATTTACCCCTCCATCGCCCGTAGCAGGCGTTGTAATTCATCATCTGTCATGTCGCTGAGCCCCGCACCAAGGGGCTGACTCAACGGGTCCACCGCAGGCAAGATGGCCAGGAGCTGGTTCAGTTCGTCTTGCCTGAGATCGGCAAGCTCCGGCAGAACGGATACGGTGGAAATGGGCAGGATCGGGGCAGAAGTCGATCGCAGCGAACTCAAGCCAACACCAAATGCGACGGCAGCGGCAGTCGCCCATATAACGATACGGCTCATTCGCCGCCGCGTCGGCCGAGCGGTATCTGGCCGAGCGTTAGCAAGTCGGAGGAGCACCCTGCGAGCGACTGCCTGAACGTCTACCGCCATTTCCTGCGGTCGGACCCCCCGAACCCCCCTGATGAGCGCCCACTCCTCTGCGCATTCGGGACACTCTGGGAGATGCCCAACCCTCACCTCTTCTGGGAGAGCCGTGTTTGAATCAGCCTGGTGCATCAGTCGTCTCGCTTCGTCACACTTCATGTCACACTTCATTAGGCAACGGCCTCCTTCAATCGTCGGAGAGCGTGGTGATAGTGCACCCGGGCCGCACCCTCCGTCGTATTCAGTGCTTGGGCTATCTCGGCATAATTCATCCCCTGCTGGGCTCGGAGGATGAACACATCTCGCTGCAATCGTGGAAGCGTGCCAAGCTCCCTCAGAATACGCCGTCCAGTTTCTTGAGCCTCAAACAACGACTCCGGGTTGCCGTCGGTGCTCGGTATCTCATGTTCCAGCGTTACTTGGGTCCGTTTCCGGCCTTTCCGCCACGCATCCCTACCGAGATTCAGAGCGATTCGATACAGCCAACTTCGGAAAGTCGCTTCACCTCTCCACCCCTCGAGCGACCGAAACGCCTTGAAGAACGCCTCCTGGGTGAGATCCTCCAAATCAGCTTCGGGAGCACCGCGGGTGTACAGAAACCTGCCCAACTTCGCCGCATAGCGCTCCACTAGCATACCGGCCGCCCACTGCGCACCGTTGCGATAGGCGGCGACCAAGGCTTCGTCCGTCAACGAGGCGTCACCTGCCACAATCGCTCCGAGCTTGCGTACTATTCAGACGGTGTGTGAGCCTCAACGTTAAGAAGTGGCCTCTGTTGGCGCACCCCCCCGAGGCTATTTCTTGGCCCGGCTCCTGGGATGCTGAGTTAGAATCGATGTTTGCCACATAATGGCCTGTGGGGCGTCTAAGCCTTGGCAATGTAGATAAATATATGGAAAACAATGGCTTACGTGTTGATAAATCACGTACTTTCGGACATGTTATGCACACCATATCGGACGCCGTCGTGTTTAGGTAACGATGACTGGTCGCAATTCAAACTGAGGCAGCAATGACCGTACCGATCATTCTCGCCCACCGCGGTGCGTCGGGTAAGGCTGTGGAAAACTCTCTCTCGGCGTTCCAGTTAGCCTCCATCCTTGGTGCTGATGGTGTGGAACTCGACGTCCACACCACCAGAGACGGTGGAATCATGGTTCACCACGATCCTGAAGTACCAGGATTTGGGATAATTACTGAAGCCACGGTCAAGGAGGTGTCGGAGTGGACCCTCTCAAATGGAGAAACGGTTCCAACCCTTGAGGCGGCTCTCGACGTATTGGGGGACCTTCGCGTTTGGATAGAGATCAAATCGCTCTCATCCGACTGCGATCGAGCCTTGCTGGCCCAGATTCCGTCCCCTTCACCGGCCAACCAATATGGCCTCCACAGCTTTGACCACCGCATTGTACACCGGCTCGCCCAAGCGGCCCCTCAGTTTGATTACGGCCTGCTCTCTGCGTCCTACCCGGTTGACCCCCTCTACATCTTTCGGGACTCACCGGCCCGATTCCTTTGGCAAGCGGAGAGTTTGATTGACGACGCCCTGGTCGGTCAGGCTCAGTCGGAGGGTATCGGAGTGATTGCATGGACGGTATCGGATCCGAACCGGGCACGCCGCTTGGCTGACGCCGGCGTCGCTGGCCTCTGTGGCAACAATCCGGACCAACTTCGGGCGGCTGTTTCCTGACATCTTCGGGTTCCAGTCTGGCGAATTCCCGGTAGATTCCGAGTGCTATCCGATCGGTGTTTCCCAATGTGCCCTTCACCGGAAGAGCGGTTCATGAGACGTTGCCTGTTGCATACGACACTTCTAGCGGCCTTTGTTGCGTCACCCCTTCTTGCCCAGAAGCCCAGTCCTGTTGCCTACGATTCATACACCTTGCCCAACGGTCTCCAGGTTATCCTCTCGGAGGATCACGCCACCCAGGTTGTTACAGTAGACCTGTGGTACCACGTCGGATCGCGCAATGAGGTCCCCGGTCGCACGGGGTTCGCCCATCTCTTTGAGCACATGATGTTCCAGGGGTCGGCCAACGTCAAGAAGGCCGAGCATTTCCAGCTGGTCCAACGAGCAGGCGGAAGTTTGAATGGTAGCACCGGGGACGACAGGACGAACTACTTCGAGGTTGTCCCTTCCAACCGAATGAACCTGGCACTTTGGCTTGAAGCGGACCGCATGCGTTCCCTCGCGGTGACCGATTCGAACCTGTACAACCAGCGTGAGGCGGTAAAGGAGGAGAAGCGACTACGGATCGATAACCAACCCTACTCCGGAGCCTTTCTCAAGGGACTGACGCTGCCATACGATTCAACCGGTTGCTTCGCCTACGGCCACGAGACCATCGGATCAATGGTCGACCTCAACGCGGCGGAGACCGGTGACGTCAAGGCGTTTTTCGATCAATACTACGCTCCGAACAATGCCACACTTACCGTGGTCGGGGATTTTGATCCTGCCGAGGCAAAGCAGCTGATCACCGAGTATTTCGGAGATATTCCGCGGGGGGTCAATCCACCGACGGTGACCTGCGAGTATCAATTCTCACCGGGCCGGATCGCCACCCAGATCCAGGACCAGAAGGCGAACCTCCCGGCCGTCCTCCAAGTCTATCGGATCCCGCCAAAGGCCCACCGCGATGCCCCGGCGCTCCAACTGCTCGGGACGATTCTGGGCCAAGGAGAGAGTTCGCGGTTGAACCAGGTCCTGGTACGAGAAACGCGTGCTGCCGTCGCCAGCCAGGCCCTGACTATAGCCCGATTGGGCCCTGGTCATTTCGCAGTCCTTGCCATTGCAAACCAGGGCGTCACCCAGGATTCTATTAGCCACCTCCTCACCTCTGAGATCGCTCGCCTTGGTTTGGACGGCATCACCGAGGCCGAACTAACCAAAGCAAAGAACTCCTACCGGGCCCAGTTGATTACCGGGCGTCAGCGTTCGCTGGCACTCGCCGAAGCCTTGCAGGACGCCATGCTCAACTTCGGTGATCCCGGAGCGATCAACCAGGAGTATGACCGAGTGATGGCAGTGAAACTTGAGGATCTACGGAGAGTGATCAGAACCTATCTCTCGCCTGCGAATCTCGTTGAGGTCTTGATCAGCTCGGAGGGAATCTCATGACACACCGTCGCGTAGGCCTCAGCCTTCTGGCATCGGCGTTTGTTGCCCCTACCCTACAGGCACAGTACCCGACCAGTCCCCCTCCTGCAGGAGCGATCCAGCCGGCGGAATTTCCGCCGTTCCAGGAGGCCCATCTTCCGAACGGGATGACCATTCTCTTGGTGGAAAGCCATCGCCAACCGGTGCTTTCGCTCACGCTGTCGGTTCCGGCGGGAGATGCCTATGACCCGAACGGCAAGGAGGGACTGGCGGGTCTTGTTGCGGGACTCCTGACCAAGGGTACCCCGACTCGAAGCGCTGACGACATCGCCGCAGCGATCGAAGGAGCTGGTGGAAGCTTAGGCGCCTCCACCAATCAGGATTTCCTCACCATCAGGGCGAATAGTTTGGCAGGAGACGCGAAACTCGCGATGAGCCTCCTCGCCGAGTCCATCATCCATCCACTCTTCCCTGAATCGGAACTTGAACTCCTGCGGAAGCAGACCTTATCCGGGCTCCAGCTCGCCTTGTCGCAGCCAGCATCCATCGCACAGCGAATATTTGATGCCGAGCTCTACACGCCGCACCCCTATGGGCGCGCGGCCACCGAACCCTCAGTCACAGCGATCACGCGCGAGGACCTCGAATCCTTTCATGCCCAACGGGTCACACCGGATCGTGCCCTTCTCGTCGTGGCCGGCGCAATTTCGCTTTCGGAGGTTCAGGCCCTCGCTCGCACGGCCTTCGGTGACTGGACCGGAAGTGGGGCAGAACGGGTAGCCTTTCCTCCCCCACCAAGCACGCACCCCAATGAGATAGTGCTCGTCCACCGTCCCGGGTCCGTGCAGTCGAATATCATCATTGGCAACACGACATTCACTCCGAGGGATCCCAACCTCTTCGCCGCGACGATGGCGAACCAAGTGCTCGGTGGGGGAGCGGACGCCAGGCTCTTTCTAATTCTGCGAGAGCAGAAGAGCTGGACCTATGGCGCCTACTCCTCGCTTGCCAATCGACACGAAATCGGGAGCTTTTCCGCTACGGCCGAAGTACGGACCGAAGTGACAGATTCTGCCCTCACCGAGATGCTCGTTCAGTTGGATCGAAT
Organism: Gemmatimonadota bacterium; assembly: GCA_029262155.1. Taxonomy (GTDB): domain Bacteria; phylum Gemmatimonadota; class Gemmatimonadetes; order Gemmatimonadales; family GWC2-71-9; genus OFTM291. The sequence goes on along the minus strand of JAJCZW010000143.1, from coordinate 8,941 downwards.
CCGTACGGAATCGGTCACGATGGAGGAGCTTGAGGCGGCCAAGGGATCGCTGGTAGGCAGCTTTCCCCTCTCGATTGAGACCGCGAGCCAGGTGGCGTCCGCCGTAACGAGAGCGCGCCTCAACGACCTTCCATCGGATTATCTCGCAACCTATCGTACCCGCCTTTCGGCGATCACGGCGGGAGACATTCAACGGGTATCGCAGCGGGCCATCCGGCCGGCGGAATCAGTCATCGTTGTGGTAGGCGATGCGACCAAACTGGCGGAACCACTCGAGAAGATCCGGCCGGTCAAACTGCTCAACGCCGATGGCTCCGCACTGGCCCGTGCCGACCTCGGCTTGCAACCCGGCGGGCTGAGCTTTAACGCCACCCTTCTCGAAGCTTTCTCTGATAGTTTTGCGATCCTGGTACAAGGCAACGCGATGGGGGGACAGCGCATTACCCTTGCCGAGAGTGACTCCGGCTTGGTCTATAGCGACAATCTCAACATCGGCGGTTTTGTCCAGCAACAAACACGTATCGTGATGACACCCGACGGCGTCGTACAGCACCTCACGCAATCGGGCCAAATTCAAGGCCAACCGACCAGTGTTGTTGTTGCGTACAGCACCGATGGACGCGTTACCGGTCACGCCAAGACCATGTCCGCAACTGGGATCAAGGAAATCGATATCGACACCACGATCACGGCCGGTACGATCGACGATAATATGGTGCAAGTCCTCGTACGTGCCCTGGCGTGGGGCCCGGACGCCAAGTGGTCCTTTAGTGCCTTCTCGGCCGGTCAGGCCAACGAGTCGGTCCAGCAGCTGTCGGTGAAGGCCGTCGAATCGGTGACCGTACCTGCCGGCACCTTTGAGGCGTACCGGGCAGAATTGGTTGGGGGACCAACCACCATTACGATGTGGATATCGACTGCAAACCCTCACCGCCTTTTGAAGCTAGCCCCGGCGGGGCAGCCCGTCGAAATCGTCTTCGTCCAATGACCGTTTTGTTCACATGCCGTGCGTCGGCGGAGATCGACGCCACCGTCCTCTACTCTATGGGAGCGCTATGATCCGTCCCATCTCTCTCCTCGGACTCACCGTCCTCGTCGCCTGTGCCAGTGCACAGTCGCCACCCGTAACGACCGTCCAACCAACGGTCGCCGCCTCTGCCGAGACGTTGAGTGTCGATCGGACTCAGTATCCCAGTACCTATCAGCGCCATCCCAACCCACCGGTTGTGATACGACATGCCACCATCATGACCGCGACTGGGGAAGAACTGACCGACGCCTCTATTCTCATCGTCGATGGCAAAATCGTGGCGATTGGGCAAGCCGTTGAATCGCCAGCGGGTGCAGTCGAAATCGACGGGACCGGCAAGTTTGTCACCCCCGGCTTGATCGATACCCACAGCCACGTCGGCGTCTACCCCGCACCGGGGACGGCGGCCGAGAGCGATGGAAACGAAGCGACCAACCCAGTCACCGCCGAAGTCTGGGCCGAGCACTCCTTCTGGCCCCAGGACCCACAAATCCCGCTCGCGGTCGCCGGCGGGATAACGGCGATGCAGGCCCTTCCCGGCTCCGCCAATTTGATTGGGGGACGGTCGGTCACGGTGCGCCTCGTGCCCGCTCGCACCGTCCAAGAACTCAAGTTTCCCGGCGCACCCTACGGCGTGAAGATGGCCTGTGGTGAGAACCCAAAGCGGGTTTACCGCACTCGCGGTCCCTCCACTCGGATGGGAAATATGGCCGGGTATCGGGCGGCATTCATTGCGGCCGAAGAGTATCGTGCCCGTTGGGACAAATGGTTGGTCGATCGGAAGGGAACCCCGCCCTCACGGAACCTTCGCTCCGAGACACTCGCCGAAGTGCTCCGCGGAAATATTCTGGTCCATAACCACTGTTACCGCGCCGATGAAATGGCACAGATGCTTGACCTCGGCCGCGAATTTGGATTCAAGATCCGCTCGTTTCACCACGGCATCGAGGCCTATAAGGTCGCAGACCTCCTGGCCAAGGCAGGAACCGCTGCCTCGGTTTGGTCTGACTGGGGTGGCTTCAAGATGGAAGCGTTCGACAACATTCCCGAGAACGCCGCCTTGATTCAACAGGCTGGTGCCCGCGCCATCATCCATTCCGATAGCCCAGATGGGATCCAACGCTTGAATCAGGACGCCGCCAAAGCGTTTTATGCTGGCCAGCGTGCAGGCATTCGACTTACGCGGAACGATGCCCTGCGATGGATCACAGCCAACCCGGCCTGGGCGCTTGGCATTGACGACGTCACCGGCACTCTTGAGGTTGGGAAAGCGGCCGATGTCGTTGTCTGGTCCGGGGACCCCTTCTCCGTGTATTCGAAAGCTGAGAAGGTGTTCAATGATGGTTGGCTTGTCTTCGATCGACTCGATCCGGATCATCCCTTCCAGACCGATTTCAATCTAGGCCAAACAGCTCCGGGGGTGGGACGATGATTCGCACTCTCCTTTGCAGCCTCCTGCTCACGGCGCTTCCTCTTTCACTCAACGCACAGTCGATCGCCATCACTGGCGGGACCGTGTTCACCGGAACCGGCGAACGCATTCCGAACGGAACAGTGCTCATCCAGAACGGACGCATCACAGCGGTCGGCACTTCGGTCACGCTTCCGGCCGGAATTCCTCGACTCGACGCTACCGGGAAGTGGGTTACCCCTGGCTTCATTCATCCTGCAGCGAACGCCGGGCTTGGGGTGCGCGGTCTCAACGGCCTTGGCGAAACCTCGCAGACCGGCGACGTTACGGCGTCCTTCAATGTCCGTGAAGGCATCGACCCTGAGGCACTCGATATTGCTGTTACGCGAACCGGCGGCGTCACGACAGGTCTGCTTCTACCCTCAGGCAGTTTCGTTGCCGGCCAGGGCGTCGTGATCAATTTTGCCGGCACACAGATCGAGTCGATGGTTGTGAAGTCACCTGCCGTGATGGTAATCAACCTTTCGAGTCGCTCCCGGAGCGCTGGGGGCAACTCCCGGGCTGGAGTGCTCGCCCGACTGCGCACCCTCTTTGCTGATGCCCAGGAGTACGCCAACCGAAGAACCGACTTCCGGCGAGATCAGATGCAAGATCTTTCGGCTTCAGCCGCCGAATTGGAGGCCCTCCTCCCCGTATTGGATGGCTCCTTGCCGGTGATCCTTCAGGCGAACAAGAAGTCTGATATCCAGAATGCTATCCGGCTTACCGCCGAGTTTGGGTTGCACACGATTATTGGTGGTGGGATCGAGGCGTGGAAGGTCGCCCCGGAGTTAGCAGCTGCGCAGATCCCGGTTGCCGTGAATCCGATGCAGGATATCCCGTCGTTCGACGGACTCGGCGCGAGATTGGATAACGTCACTCTTTTGCGCGAGGCCGGTGTAATAGTTCTCTTCGCCCACCAAGATTCAGGCGGTGAACGCAACATCCGCTTTGGTGCAGGCAACGCGGTTCGCAATGGGATGAGCTGGGATGACGCTCTCACCGCGATTACGCTCGCACCGGCGACGGTCCTTGGCCTCGAGGACACCTATGGATCGATCGCGGAAGGCAAGGTCGGAAACGTGGCGGTCTGGTCGGCGGATCCTTTCGAGTTTTCCTCTATCGCCGAGCACGTGCTCATCCAGGGGGTCGAGCAGTCACTCCACACCAGAGAGACCGATCTCCTCAACCGCTACCGTACTCTTCCGCCCACACCCTGAACCTGCCCTCCTTGGTCGGGCCCCCTGCACTTTGCCGCACGGGTCCCGATCACCGGGAGCACCTACCAGCTACCGCACGTAGACCGTTTTCGCGTTGACAAACTCAAGTATCCCATGTCGAGCTAGCTCTCGGCCGTACCCGCTCTCCTTAATTCCACCAAATGGCAGACGAGGGTCCGACTTCACGTGCGAGTTGACAAAACAGGCGCCGGCGTCCAGTTCTTCCGCTGCGATACGCTCGCCCCGTTCGACATCCCGGGTAAAGACCGCTGCACCGAGCCCAAACACGGTGTCGTTCGCAACCTTGATCGCCGCTTTCTCATTGGCAACCGGAATAATCGTAGCGACTGGTCCGAAAAGTTCTTCCGCGTAGGCCGGCATCCCTTTCGCAACGTCGGTGAGGACGGTTGGAGGGTAAAAAGCCCCTGGCCCCTCCGGGACAATGCCGCCGAGAACACATCGTGCTCCTTGGTCAACACTGCGCTGAACTTGGTCATGTAGTTCATCGCGCAGGTCATGGCGGGCCTGAGGGCCCACCTCGGTATCCTCCCGGAAGGGGTCTCCCATCCGCACCTTTGCCATGCGTTCGACCAATCGCCGCTCGAATTCCTCTCTGACCTCGTGGACAACGATGAAGCGTTTCGCCGCTATGCAACTTTGCCCCGAGTTAATCATCCGACTGATAGCACACGCCTCAACCGCTAGCTCGAGATCGGCATCTGCAAGGATGAGATACGGATCGCTTCCTCCGAGCTCGAGAACAGATTTCTTCAATCGCGCCCCTGCCTCCCTGGCCACTGCCTGGCCCGCCCGGGTGCTTCCCGTCAGAGTTACCGCAGCAACGTGGCGATGGCGGATGAGACTCTTCGTTTGCTTGGTATCGATAAGGAGAGTGCGGAAGATGTGTTCCGGGAATCCGGCCTCCCTGAAAATGGCTTCGATCGCAAGGGCACACCCCGGCACGTTCGAAGCATGTTTGAGCAACCCCCCGTTCCCAGCCATAAGTGCTGGTGCGGCGAACCGGTACACCTGCCACAGCGGAAAGTTCCAGGGCATGACCGCGAGGACCAACCCAATCGGTCGATAAGCCACATAGCTTCGCGTCGCATCGGTCGCTGCAGTTTCCGGAGCGAGAAAGGCCGCCGCGTGGTCGGCATAGTATTCACAAACCCAAGCACATTTGTCGACCTCGGATCGACCCTGGGTCACCGGTTTCCCCATTTCACCCGCCATGAGGAGTGCCAGTTCATCCCGTCGTTTCCGTAGCAACGAGGCCGTCCTGCGGAGGGGACCCGCCCGTTCTTCGAACGAGGTCCGGCGCCATAGCAGCCACGCCTTGTGGGCCGCTGTGACGGCCGCGCGCATCTCCTTCGAGGACCACGCTGGAGGCCTTGCCAGGGGTTCTCCAGTTGTAGGGTTCACAGAGACGAATGTCATACCGGCATCCTTTCGTGGGACGGCTCAGCGAAGTTGAGGGCGACGGCCGCCTCGGAGAAGTTGGTGATCGATTGATGGAGTGTGGCACCGGTCCAGTAGAGGCCGACCGCAGCCTCCTCGGGACTGTAGACCGCCGTATACAAGGTGCCCCATCCGTGATGGTAGTTGCTAATATGAAGCGGGGGGGCGAGAAACCGCTGCACGAATCTGGCTTCTGTCTCCGCAGGGTCCTCGAGTCGTGCCCGGAGGAATCGCTCCCGATCGAGCGTCGCCGTGGCGTTGGCATACGCGGCCCACTCCACAATGCGCTGATGGTTCGTTGCCAACGCCCGCCGGGTGACCACCGTGGGACGGTCGGGTGACACAAACACCGTCCGGTGCTCCCCGGCGGCGTCGAGCACGGTCACATTGTAGGACATATGACTGGGCACGCGACGTAATACTGTTGCTGCCTCCGTCGTCGAGCGGCACGTTTCGAGGATGTACCGTAGGATCAAGGGCATTCCAAAACCCTCACCCACCTTCTGGCGTCCCCCAAAGGCAAGCGACACGGCAAGGCCATGTTCGTTGATCCCGTCCAGAACACCCCAGAGCGAGTCGATCATGGCGACAATTGGGGTACCAGTCCACTCCGATCGCAGCAGTAACCCGTCCCAGAGGCGAGGATGGTAGTCATAGTTCCGAACCAGCAATGGAGTCTGTCGTTTCAAGACGGCTTGGGAGCAACCGGTGAGGTATGGGGTGGGACACCAAAGCGCCAACAACCGAGCGATTCCGTCGCCCCCACCAGCCAGATCTACCAACCGCTCGTAGGTTGGCACGAGCTCAGGCATATGCTGGCGGAGGGCTGCCGACGCGGCCAGATACGTCGGCCGGGCAGCGTCACCCTCCCGCAAGAACCACTGCCGATAGCTCGACTCGGAACGCCGCAGGAAACTGAGCCAGCAGGGTCCGGGCTCCGCCTCCTGGACCGCATATAAAGTCCGTTTCATGGAGGATCGTCTACAGGATCTTGAAGTTCCCGATTTCCGCGATCTCGGCTGTGGCGGGCTCTGCCGCGCCGACAGGACTAGTCACGTACTGAGCTTGGATCGCTCCAATCCAGGCGCGAGCCCGGTCGTTGAGCTGATGATCGGACGTCATCAGTCGGCCAGGTGTAATCAAAATCCCCAAGTCCGCCCCCTCATAGAGATAGTCTCCTGGACTCGCAATGCGGAGAAAGAACCCTTCCGTCTCGGTGTCCACGGTCCGACGGTGAGTCTGGGGCCGCACAAAGTTGGCGAACCCGGTCCGTCGCTCCGTCAGCCGCCACACCCCGGAGGGCGGCGCCGCAGTCACCAGCGCGGTGGAATCCGTCGTATGCTTGAGCACCAATTGCCCCCACGGATCGATGTTGGCGGGGTCGGACCACCGCGCATTCAGCATGCGAACGCTCAGTTGAAAATCGACATCAGTGTATTCGAGGAGGTGGAAAAGGAACAGGGGCGCATCGGCGTGGGCAAAGGCCGCGAGGTTCGTCATGGCCGACGCACCGGTAATACGGGGGTTTACCTCGCCAAGATAGAGGGTACCCGAGTCCTGATCGTGCAGAAAATCCAACTCAAAGTATCCACGGTATCCTAACTTCCGCAGTTCCTCACCAAACGCCATGGTCATTTTGCGGGCCTTGGTCCGAAGATGCCGAGGAAATGCCTCTGCGTTCACCTCATTGCCGCACCACCCTCCACGATAGGGGGAGAGTTCGGGAAACCCAATGAGCTCAGTCATCAAAGGGCCCACAATCGTTCCATGTCGCGTAACGCAGGCTTCAAGCGCCGCTCCCCGCACGCGGACCCGCTTCATGATCTTGACGGAGGGTTCTGCTACGATCTCCTCGGCGTGACGTTTCCAGTCGGCCTCACTCTTGATGAAGAATGTCGTGTGGCCCGAGTCGCCGAAAGCGGTCTGAATGACCAGATCCGAGCCCAGTGGCTTCGCCACCTGACAGAGTTCCTCCCAGGTCCGCACCGGAGCGAGCACGTTGGGAACCGAGGGCACCCCTGCCCGGTCAGCGATTCGGGTCGCTTCAATCTTGTCATCCACCATGCGACGGAGTGCAGCCGGCGGGAAGCAAATGGTCAGGCCCAGTTCCTCACACAGCGCTTCGGTGTCTTCGTCGAAGAAAAGAAACACCGCCTTCCCCCCCGGACCGCGGGCGCGAATATAATCGATCACCTCTTTATGGGAGAGGAGGTAATTATTGATATCCTCAATCGAGGTGAACGGTCGGTGCGGAGTCTCCTGCGGAACAAACACATGGGGGTGCTGGCCGTCGAAACAATCGACATAATTGATAAAGTGAAAGTTGCGCACCCATTCATCGAGTCCGAGCAGGTTGAACGGCGTCGCGCTGATGAAATAAATCGGCTCAGTGTTCCGATGGAAATAGCGCCGAATATCGGATATCCCCCGGAGACGGTTGCGATGCGCCGACGCTGCTGCGGTTGAGGATGGCGTCATACAGGGACTCCTTCGCGAAGGGCTTTGGTTTCCCGCGCCATAATTCGCGCTTCAAGCGCTTCTGCCGTAAAGCACCGAAGACCAAAATCAGGCTCGTAGCCATGGATCTCTTTCACATCGAGCTTGCGGAGATAGGCTAGAATATCCGAGGTCACGATTTGCCCCGGGACGAGGATCGGAAACCCTGGGGGATAGGGCGTTACGAAACGTGCGCTGACAACCGTCTGTCCCGACCCCACCGCGTCCGTGAGACTCCCGTCGAGACGGATATACTCACATGCGCCGTCATCATACGCGAGGAAAAAGGCACTCCGCATATCCCCTTCGGGCGTCGTGCTGTCCGCCGAGGGCCGAAAGGCTTCGTGGAAGCGACTGAAGTTTGGAAGGGGTGGGTAGTCTACCGTGAGTGCCTGCACCCGTGCCGCATGCACCTCACGCTCGATCTCGCTCGCTGACCGGAGCCGGGTGTCGAGGTCGCGGGCCATCGAGGTCAACACGGTCACGAGATGCGCGATCATCCCCCGGGACATCCCAATATGGATCATGAACAACACCGTGTTCCGTGAGGTCTTATTGACCTGGATGTCGAACTTATCCATGAGCAGTTTCTTGAATTGATCACCATCCAAGCCTGTACGCCCAATATCGAGGGTGACTCTGGTCGGGTCCAAGACAAACTCATCGTCGAGCCAAGCGGGCTCCAGCCGACTCCAACCGGCCTGCTGATCGTAATAGACATCGAGCCCGCTCTTCCGATGGGCAGCTGGGATCATCTCGGACGGTCCCAGTACGCGAAAGTATCGCTGCAGGAGCGGATCACTCCGGACGCGCTCACGAAGGGTCATCGCCAGTTGCAGGCTGCGACGGACGAACTCGTATCCCTCGAGCTCCACCTGACGCCGTCCGATATCGAGCGACGCGAGGATTTGATAGTTGGGCGACGTCGATGTATGCGTCAGATACGCTTCATCAAAGGCGGCGCCCACTTTGTGTTCGAACTCCTCATCCGCGACATGGATCATCGATCCCTGCCGGAAGGAGGTCAGGGTCTTGTGGGTCGACTGCGTCGCATACACCCGCACCCGCACCGCATCCGGGTCGGGTAGGCGATGTTGGTCAAGCCCGACGTCTTGGAGTCCCTCAGGAGGACCGTCCGCCCGCCAGGCAGCATACTCTTCCCGAAACGCCGCCGAGGCATACCGTTCACGAAGCCGCGCCGCGGCCTCCATCGCAGTCCGTAGCCGGAGGGTTGGCACAAAGCGCCCGTAAGCAAACCACGCCTCGTCCCAGAGGAACACCATATCC
>JAJCZW010000142.1 GCA_029262155.1 Gemmatimonadota bacterium | reverse complement strand
CCGGCCGCTGCGGCACTGCTTGGTGAGCGGGAGCGGTTTGGGCAACAAGTCCTCGGTCCCCTGAGCGACTACATCGACACCGACCGAAGCGATGCCGCGTTGGCCGAGCGACTCCTGGGCGAATGGGTCCACGCCGTCCTCGTACGTGATGAGGAGGCCGTCTCTGCCATCCAAGAGTGGCACACCGCTGCCCAGCCCGGGACCCTGGTCCTTCTTCCTCTCGCCCCCGGACCCCGCCAGGGGAACCATACCCGAACACCAGATCCGCGGCTTCGTGTGGCCGACGTGGCCCGCCCATGGGTTCAGGCGCTCCTCTCTGAATCGGAAGTCCTCGACAGCGCGGGACAGGTGCTCCGACGGGGTGCGGGTGCAATCTATCTTTTGGGCCCTAGCAGTCCGACGGGCCCGCTGCAGCGACGGGCAGAGCTCACCGATCTTTCAACAGAGGTGACACAGGCTGAGCACGCTCGCGATGAGCTTGTGACCCGACTTGCTGCGACGACGACCGCCCTCCAGGCCGCCGAGCAAGCGGCGGAGACGGCGAGCCAGCAGGCAGCTGAGGTGCGCGATCGGGAACGGATCGTCCTGGCAGAGCGAGCCGATGTCGAGCGACGCCGAACGAACCTCAGGCGCGAACTGGACGATGCCACCTCACAGCAGGAGAGAATCGGACAGCGCCTGGCGTTAGCCGAACACCGTTCCAACGAAGTCGACCGTGCCCTGGAGGATCAGGAGGTGGCGGGGATTCGTCTCCAAGAGGAATTCACCCAAGCGCGTTCAGCGTTGGCAAGTTCGGAGTCGGACCAGGAAGCCGCCCGGGAGCATCGGGCCCAATGGCAGGTACAAGAGGCACACATCGGGGCACGCCTTCGTTCGAGCCAAGAGCGCTTGGATCGTATTGATGTGACCATCCAGACGTCGGAATCCGCCCTCGCTTCGCTGGCAGAAGAGCTGACGACTCTGGGGGAAGAGTCGGAGGGCCTCATCGCCAGCCAACAAAGCGGACACGAACGGCGGACCGAACAGCGGGCCACGATGGTTACACTTGAGACAGCCCTTGAAGAAGCGGAAAGCGATCTGAGCCGGGTGTCGGACGAGGGGCTCGTCGTTGAGCGAGAGGTGGCGGACCTTCGGGCCACCGCCGACCTCCTGAATGAGGAGCACCACCGTCTCGAGGTCGAGTTGACCGAGGTGGCAGGCACCAGGAAGCGCATCCTTGAAAGGGTTGAGACGGAATGGAAGGCACCTCTGGAGAGCCTCGAAGAGGGTATGACCCTTCTCGACCTGGATCGGGAAGCCTTGGAAATCGAATCCGCTCGGGTGACCGAAGCCCTCGACAAGATTGGATTGGTCAATCCACTTGCGATGGAGGAACATGCGGAGGAAGTCACCCGACTGGAGTTCTTGACCGGACAACGCAATGATCTGGTGGCCGCCCGCCTCTCCTTGTTACAGGCTATTCGGGAGATTAATAGCACGGCACGAACCCTGTTCGAAGAGACGTTCACCGCCATTCAAACAAACTTTCAACACGTATTTCAGACCTTGTTCGGGGGGGGAGAGTGCAGCCTGAGAATGACCGACCCCGACGATCCGCTTGAGAGTGAGATCGAAATCCACGCGGCACCACGGGGAAAGCGAACCCAACGCATCCACCTTCTTTCTTCCGGCGAACGCACGCTCGTCGCAGTCTCCCTGCTCTTTAGTATCTATCTCACTAAACCGAGTCCCTTTTGCCTCATGGACGAGGTCGACGCTCCGTTGGATGATGCCAATGTCAGACGTTTCACGATGCTCTTAGACGAGTTCAAATCCGACACCCAGTTTATCGTGATCACACATAACCCCAGGACGATGCAGTCCGCTGATGCCGTGTACGGTGTCACCATGCAGAACCCAGGCGTCTCCACTATGGTTGGGGTCCGACTCGGACAACAGGCTCCAGTCGGCGTGTGAACCCTGTGAGACAGGAGCATGCAATGCGGACACTTCTCCTCCTCACCATCATCGGGACGGCTCCCCCAACGGCAGTGATAGCTCAAGACGCTGGCGGCATTCTGCGTCACGCCAGCCGGGTCTACGGCCAATTGACGTCGCTCACGGCGGACTTTACGCAAGTTATTGAAGACCGCATGATTGACACCCTGGAGAGTCGAGGGCAACTCTTCCAGGCGGGCGAGGCCCAGCTTCGGATGCGATTCAGTGATCCCGAAGGAGACCTGATCGTGAGCGACGGGGAGTACGTCTGGTTCTACCTCCCCAGTACCACGCCCGGGCAGGTCATTCGAACACCCATCCCGAGTGACCCGGTATATGGGCCGAACCTGCTGGCCCGCATCCTCGATCGTCCTGACGAGCGCTACCGGAGCCACCTTCGCGGTTCCGAGGTGGTGCAGGGTCGACAAACGGATGTGATTGAGCTTGAGCCGCTAACGTCCGATCCTCCATTCCAACGCGCGATCATCTGGCTCGATCAACGCGACGCACTCCCACGCCGATTGGAGCTGCACGAGACCCGGAATCAGGTCAGAAAGCTCGAACTCACTAACCTACGCACCAACGTGAAGATTCCGGCGGGCACATTTCGCTTTGCCCTACCTCGCGGTGTGCGAATCGTGGATCAGTAAGGGATTGGTCGTATGGGGTGACACCCTCTCCGGCTAATGCGCACCTTGGGCTTGCCGGAGGATGTCGGGTAGGGTGGACGCACCTTGGAACAGCGATAGCGCTGTCTGCACCTGGTCGTCGGTGCGCAGTCGGCGACGGATTTCCGCCTCACGGCCCAAGGCGTAGCGGGCAATCTCAATCCCCAGCACCCGATCGAGCAAACCTTGCATTGCCTGGGCCGTCGAATCGCTCATGGGGACTCCGCGCTGCCTGAGGCGGCGCAGGAGTTCTTGCCGTTGCGCGGGCGTGACCGCGAACTCCTCCGAGAACTGCTGCCCCTGGCCCAGCGCATCGAGCGCCATACTCGTGACCGCCGCGCGGTAGTCGCCGTATCGCTTCCCTAATCCACGGAGGAAAGCCCTCTCCTCCATAGTGAGACGATTCCGCTGCACGACAACATCGGGAACGATCCCACCACCACCCCGTACCGATCGCCCAGCATCGGTGCGGAACAGTGGCCGCGCCGAGATCGCTGTATCTCCCAGAAAATCGACACCGCCGAGCGTGTCCGCCACTGTTGGAGGTTCGATCGTGCGACCACTCGGCGTGTACCATCGCCCGGTGGTGAGCCGAAGGGCCGCTGCGGGGCTCAGCGGATAGACCGACTGGACAACCCCTTTGCCATAGGTTGGCACCCCAATCACCACTGCCCGATCGTGATCCTGAAGCGCACCGGCCACGATTTCTGCCGCACTGGCGGTTCCGTCATTGACCAGCACCGCCAACAGCAGATCGGGATAACGCTCATTCCCACTCGCCAAGTAGACTCGGTTCACCGAAGGACTCCGCCCCCGAATCGCGACGATCTCTTGCCCTCGCTCCAAGAACAGGTCGGCGATCTCGACGCCTTGCTCAAGGATGCCCCCGGGGTTGCCCCGAAGGTCCAAGATCAATCCGCGCATTCCACTGCGTTGGAGACGATCGAGCTCGGTTCGCAGCTCGGCCGCAGACTGATTCGTGATCGGATTGAGCAGCACATAGCCGATCCCACCGGACAGGAGGGTGGACGCGACGACCGACTTGCGGTGGATCGATTCCCGTTGCAGAGCTACCTCAAAGGCGGATGGGCCGCCCGGTCGACGGACGGTGAGCTGAAGGGTAGATCCGGAATCACCCCGCAACTTCTGCACGTTCCGTCCTACGGCGGGCATCCCATCGACTCGGAGGATTTGATCGCCGGTGCGAAGACCGGCATGATCGGCTGGGGAGTCTGGTGTCGCCGACACGATCGTGACGATTCCGCCCCGGCGGTCGACCCGCACGCCGATACCGTAGTAGTTCCCCGTGGTCTGCTCCGCAAACGCCCGAGATTCCTCTCCGAGCAGGAGGGCGGCGTACTCATCGCCGAGGGTCACCACCATCCCCTGGGCGGCGCGTTGATAGAGATCGTCCGCAGAGAGCGAGTCGACCGAGTTCCGTCGGATAGTCTCGAATACTTCTTGGAAGAGACCGTCACTGGCCGGTGCCCCGCGTACCCCCTGGGTGCGGCCGGGGGCCATGGTCCATGCGCCAGCCAGCACGGCGGCAAGGATAAGGCCGACACCGACGCCGTATCGGGTACTAGATCTCATGCAATTCTCCGGGGCCCGGGGGGTGGACCGACCGCCAATGGTTCCGTCTCACGCGTGCCCCTAGAGCGTGATGATGCTGCTCGTGGTGCCCTTCTCGATACCAGCCGAGATCTGCTGGTTCACGTGGGTCATGAGCTTGTCGAAGTTGGCACGAGCCACAACATAGGCTTGCCCAATTGCGCTGAGCTCAAGTTCGCGGACGGCCGCTTCATAGGCAGTCGTGGTCTTCTCCTCTGGCATCCCCCCACCACGGATCACCTCGTCGACCTCCCGGGCCAAGGTTTGAATCTGTTCCAGTTTCGCCACGGTTTCCTTGTCGGCTCGTAGCTGTTCTTCGGCCCGGTGTAACGTTTGGTACTCCGTTGATTGGCCTAACAGCCGACCCAACTCGAGCGCTTTCTCGTCGATCATCTCACTGTCCCCAACGGGCCGTGACATACCGGTCCCGTCCAAAAAGATCTGTGTGCAAAGACACCTCCACCCATCCCATGGCCCATGCCGCTTCGACGACGCCCTGCCCGCGACGCGCATCGACTTCTAATGCCAACAATCCCCCCGGAACCAATACCCGACGACCATCATCGAGTAAAGCCCGGTATGGCTCCCAACCATCCCCCCCCCCCACCAATGCAATTGGGGGTTCCCAACGCCGTACACTCGCATCGACCTGAGTATATTCGTCCGTCGTCAGGTAGGGCGGGTTGGACACGAGTACCCCCACGATTGCGTCCCCAATGGGCGCCGTCATGTCGCCTGCAAGGTAGGTGACCGGGAGACCCGTCGCCACGCTGTTGCTCCGCGCGACCGCAAGGGCGTCCAATGATCGATCGACTCCCCAGATGGCTTCAAACCGTCCCCGCCCTTCATCCGCGAGCGCGAGGGCGAGGCAACCCGACCCCGTGCCGACGTCCAGTACGGTACACCCCGGTGGGCACTGGGCGCCCAGCACCAAGTCCACCAACCCCTCCGTCTCGGGACGGGGGATCAAGACACGAGTATCGACGTGAAGGTCCAGGTGCCGAAACGCGGCCCGCCCCGTCACATAGGGAAGCGGCTCTCCGGCGATCCGCCGCGCCACGGCATGGCGAAACGCACCCACGGATCCGGCGGGCACCTCGACGTCACTGTCGATAACCAGCCGAGCCGGGGGCACCTGTTCGAGATCGGCCAAGATCCAGGTCGCCTCGCGCTTTGGATCGATGACGTGCCCGAGTTGCAGCGCCTGCTGGGCCTCCCTCAACAAGGCTCGCCTAGAGGTCATGACCAATCTTCTCGCTCCTCGCGGCTTGCCATCCGTAGCGCCCCCATGATTGCTTCCAGATCCCCATCCATCACCTCAGGCAGGTTATGGACTGAGAGGCTAATACGATGATCGGTCACCCGGCTTTGGGGATAGTTGTAGGTCCGAATCTTGGCGGAACGATCCCCCGTCCCCACCATGGCCCGACGGTCGCTCGCCCGGGCCGCTTCCTGCTCGGCGATCGCGCGGTCAAGCAAGCGAGCACGCAACACATCCATCGCCTTCAGCTTGTTCTGGAGCTGGGATTTCTGGTCCTGCTGTGATACGACGATGCCCGACGGAAGATGGGTAATCCGGACGGCGCTATCGGTCGTATTAACACTCTGGCCACCCGGACCGGAACTCCGGAAGACATCGATCTTGAGGTCCTGGGGATCGATGGAAAGATCCACCTCTTCCGCCTCGGGCAACACCGCAACGGTTGCAGCCGACGTATGGATTCGGCCTTGCGCCTCCGTCGTCGGTACCCGTTGGACTCGATGCACCCCTGATTCTCGTCGGAGCGTGCCAAAGGCGCCGGTTCCTCGTACCACGACGACGATTTCTCGGTAGCCTCCGCCGGTTCCCTCACTCAGCGAGAGGGGCTCTACCCTGAGGCCATGTCGGTCACAGAATCGGGAATACATCCGGAACAGGTCGGCGGCAAAGAGGGCAGCCTCTTCGCCACCGGTCCCGGCTCGAATCTCGAGGATCGCATCCCGGTCGTCCAGCGGATCGCGCGGAAGCAGACGCTCCCGCAGTTCATCGCGGGTCGCACGAATGTCGGCGGGGAGTCGTTCCAATTCGGCACGCGCAAGCGCCTGAAGTTCGGAATCCGTAGATTCCTGAACCAATTCCTCCGCTTGACGGAGTTCCTCTTCCAGGCGGGTTAAGTGGTGGGCAAGCCGAGCGATCGGCTCCAGCCGGGCGTGCTCCCGTCCCAGCGTCGTCAGTCGTTTGGGAGATCGACTCGTCGCTGGATCGGCCAGCTCCCGCGCGACCTCCTCCGCCCGCTCAAGCGCTTGGCGGAGTCGGGCGTCCACGGGCTACTCCTGACTGTCCGCCGCGTCGCCTGAGTACTTCCGACGGAACCGGTCTACCCGGCCAGCGGTATCGAGGAGACGCTGCTTCCCGGTATAGTAGGGGTGGCAGGCGGCACACACCTCAACGTGGATACTTGCAGTCGTTGACCGAGTCGCGAAACGGTTCCCACAGGCACATTCGGCCGTCAAGGTCTGGTAAACTGGGTGTACGTTCGGCTTCACAACCACTCCTTCCTGAATCGAGCCAGCGGGCTCGACGCGAAAATCCGGACAGCCTGCTAATTTAGAGGGTAGCCTAGGATCGATCAAGTGTGGCCGCCGGTTCAGAGGCGGACCGCGGCCTGTCACGCTATAGTTTGGCTCACCCAGACGTCTGCTCGAGGATGCTGTGGCCGCTTCTCCATTTGAGGTTCTCCAGAAGGTTCCGCTGCTCGCGTCCATTCCGAGCGCCGAACTCGCCCCGCTGGCGCAACTGACCCGGGAGCGCCGGTACGCTAAGGGAAGTATGATCCTGATGCAGGGGGAGCCCGGCGACGCCCTGTACCTCATTGCCGATGGGCAGGTCAAAGTGGTTCTCGTCGGAGAAGATGGTCGGGAGGTCATTCTTTCGGTGCTCGGCCCGGGCAGCTTTTTTGGGGAGATGTCACTCCTCGATGATGAACCCCGCTCCGCCCACGTGGTGGCCATGAGTGAGACCCTTCTCCTCCAACTTCGCCGTGAAGACTTTCAGGCACGCCTCCGGAACTCTCCAGAAGTCGCCATCGGCTTGATGCGGGAGCTATCCCGCCGACTCCGACGTGCCGATGATACGATCGGGAGCCTTGCGCTTCGTGATGTACACGGTCGGATAGCCCATCTCCTCTTGGCGATGGCAGAAGAAGAAGATGGTCGCCAGATTACGCGAAGACTCACCCACGCCACGCTCGCCCAGATGATCGGTGCCAGTCGCGAGACGGTGTCGCGTGCGATGAGAACCTTGGTCACCACAGGGGTCATCAAGGTCTCCCGCAAGGATATTACCCTCCTCCAACCCGATGCCCTGCGGGCTATCGTGGATCGAGGGTAATCTGTGGCACTCCGGCTGACCTTTCACGGAACCCGCGGATCGATTCCCGTGCCCGGACCATCCACCGTCCGTTACGGGGGGAACACGCCGTGTCTTGTGGTCGAGAGTTCTGAGCACACCGATCGCCTCATCCTCGACGCTGGGACCGGGTTACGGACCGTTCCCCTGGACGCGGATACCGCCCCGGAAACGACCATCCTCCTCAGCCACACCCATTGGGACCATATCCAAGGTCTCCCCCTCACCCTGCCGACACTTGTAGCCTGTGGCCCCCTTCGCATCATCGGTCCCAGGCCAGCACGGGGCACCCTCCGGTCCGTCCTCGAAGCGACCATGATGCCAGCGCTCTTCCCCGTCCCATTCCCGGCCGAGGGGAACGGGGTCATCGTTGAGGAGTGGGAGACCGGAACCCATCATATTGGGCCGTTCACCGTCCAGACCTACCCTACCCAGCACCCGGCTCCCACCCTGGGATTCGCCGTTTCGATCACTGGCACCCAGGGCGGTGTGATCTATCTCACTGACAATGAGTTGGGGATGGAGCCACTATCAATCTGGCGTACCGGGCTTATTGAGTTTGTGCGCGATTGTGACATCTTGGTTCATGATGCGATGTTGGAGGACGCCAACGTTTCGGCTCGGAGAGGGTGGGGGCATTCCAGCGCAGCAGAAGCCGTGAGGCTTGCTGCCGAGGCCGGATGCAAACGACTCGTGCTTTTCCACCATGACCCAGGGCACGACGATACAACCTTGGATCGCCTCCTCGATCAAGCGCGAGCATTGGTGGCGCAGATGGGGGTGACACTGGACGTCACCCTCGCGATCGAAGCGACGACATTGACCCAGAGTGGGGATACCTAATGCGACACACTTTCACGCTGGCCTTGGCCGTGACTCTCGGCATGAGCATGCCGGGATCCGCCCACGCCCAGGATACACGCCCCGGGATGGCCATTCTGCCTTTTGAGAATGGTGGATCGTTCGGGAAAAACGCCGAAGAGTATGCGGCACTGAGTCGCGGGATTCCGGCGATCCTTCTCAGCACACTGAGCCAGAGTACGACGATGCGGCTGGTCGATCGAGAGAGAGTACAGCATCTCGTCGATGAGCAGGACCTCGGTGCAGCGGGTCGTGTGGATGCCGCGACGGCGGCACGGGTTGGCCAGCTCGTGGGGGCGCGCTACATGATCGCTGGGACCTTTATCGACCTCTACGGCGAGTTTCGCATTGATGCACGGGTCATCGACGTCGAAACCGGAGAGATTCTGCGGACCGTCCGGAGCAACCCCGAGATCAAAGATGCCAAACGACTTTTCGGTATCATCACCTCGGTCGCCACCGCTATCGTCAAGGATCTTGATCTACCGCCACTGTCGACACGCTCCGCTCGCACCACAGAGGTCCCTTCCGAGGCGATCTCGCTGTACAGTCGCGCCCTGCTGTATGACGATCGGGGCGACCGGGATAAAGCAGTCGAGTACTACCGGAAAGCGATTGACCTGTTCCCTGCCTTCACCGAAGCACGCGATGGCCTACGGAAGGCCTCTGGCGGGTAGCGGCACTACCCGACTGGAGAAGGCGGTGGAACGGGGAATATCCATCGGGTGGCCACGGCAAGGCCGATCCAGACCGGCACGGCAACCCACCCGAATGGCCCCACTACCTGAGGAATGATCCCAGTCAGCGACAGCAGCATACCGAGCACCGCGAGTGCCGCGGAGAGTGTCACCAGCGTCCGAACAATGCGAACCCCCCGCGCGGCCCCTCGAAGAGCCGATGGATACCACCCCAGCACCAACACGCTCAATAGGTTGCCGTAGAAGAGATTGGCATTGAAATAGGCTATCCGATGGGTACTGATCGTCCAGAGAAGGGTGAGGACCACCCCGGCGATCGCGGTGGTCAACACCCAGGCACCGATCAAGCTTGCTCCCAGGCCGCGACGCCAGACTGTACCCCGGCGACCTCCTGCCGTGCCCCGTGCCAGGATGAGTCCTACGAGAGCCACTCCAGCACCAGCCAAGAAAGACCGGGAACGCCAAGGCGGCGGTGCATCCGGAACGAAGTAGCGGGTGGCAGGGGCAACCGGTATTGTGCTCAACACCAGTGGGACCACGGCACCAAGGCTATCGATCACGGTGATCTGCTGAACTGCCCGCTGCAACTCACTAGGAAGGAAAGCGGTTTCCCATTGTGAGACCGGTCGATCAGCGGCCGGACCGAGCATCATATCGATGCCAAGCAAGGTCAATAGATTATTGGCAACGGAACGCAGCGAGTGAAAACGATACGTGGTCCCGGTACTCTGGCTGGCCATGGTCGACCGTAACTGCCCTCCGAGCACCACGTCCAAAGCATCGCGGAGTCGGGTGCTACAGTTGTCGAGGTAGTAGTCGTAACGGTATGTCCATCCGCTGGGACTCCGTACCTTGGCAATATCATCCTGAAAATGGCGTTGGAGGTTTCGGACTTGCGATCCGGTCAGGTTGAGTCGCTGAATTGAGACCGAGCGATCGCGCGCCGCATACCCGCGAACAATGCGATTCACTGTGGCCGAGTCCATCGAGTACTGCATGTCTCCCGTCGCAGCCTTCAGAAAAAAGTGCTCCGCGTTGAAGTCGAATCGCCCGTAGTCATAGGCGATGTCACGCTGGGCGGGCGGCGCACTTGGGTCGTGAATCCATATCGCGTTATGCCCAAACCGCTCCCAGAAGGCAGCCCCCGGTCCAACAGTGATGAGCGAGGCGGAGAGGCTCGATTGGTCGGTCGTATCTTGAGCAGAGAGCCCCTCACTCCCTCCTGGCACGAGTAGCAGGAGAGCGAGGAGCACGAAACCACCCCTCATGGGACGATATCCCGTCCGTCGTTGTGGGACCGATAGATCGCATCAACGAGCCGAAGTACCGTCAGTTGTTCATCCAGCGAGGGGGCCACTGCCTCCCCACGCACGGCCGCGAGGAAATGGGCCCACTGCGCCCGAAACGAGGAGACAAAGAAGTTTTCGCGGCTGCCCGATCCGGTTGGGGAGACATCGTGAGCCACCCCATGCATCTCTTTCCAGACGTTCAAGGGGTTGATGCCTGCGGTTCCCTTCGCCCCGCGCAGTCCGACCCCAAATCGCTCGCCCTTTCCGATATGGCGCCACGTCACATCGACAAAGATCGAGGGGCCATTCTCACAAACGATGAACGCATCACCCGACTGTTCCACGGGGTGATCCCGTCCCGCCATCGAAAGGGCTGCACTCACCCGTACCGGTTTGGGGTAATCAACCAGCCAGAGACAGAGATCGAGCATGGTGACTCCAAGATCGATCATTGCCCCACCCCCTGACCGAGCGCGCTGTTGTCGCCATCCCAGCTGTGCCCGAGAGGGGCGCGCCACATGCCAGCTGGCGCGGATACTGTCGATGTCCCCTAACTCGCCGCTTTGGATGAAGCTTCGCACGGTCTGCACGTCGGGCCGGTATCGATGATTCACGCTTACCATCACGATCCGATCAGATCGACCGGCCACGGCCATGACACGTTCCGCGCTCGTCGGGCTCAGAGCAAGGGGCTTCTCGACCAGCACATGGGTTCCGGCGTTGAGTCCGGTGATCAGGTGCGCTTCGTGGAGATGGTTGGGGGTACAAATCACCAAGACGTCGATTGGAGTCTGCCCCAGCAGTTCTTCCAGATCATCACTCACCGTGGGGATCTCGTAACGATTGGCAAGCGCGCGAGCCTTTTGCTCGTCGTTGTCGCAGATACCGACAACCGTCGCACCTTGCAGCCGTTTGAGGACTGGGAGATGCGCAACCTGAACGATCGTCCCTGCACCAACGATGCCGATACGAACTGGATCTGCCATGTGACACTCGTCCGGCTTCCGCCGGCTCAATAGACCCGCGACAGGTCTGTTCCTGGAAAGTATGCCGTCAGAATGGCCTGGTAGCTGGACCCTGCGCGAGCCCGCCCCACAGCGCCCCATTGGCACATCCCGACACCATGCCCCGCACCACCACCTTCCGCCTCCAGCCGAACCAACTGGGTCCCTCGCTTCGTCGAAATCAGGCGAAAAGCTGCACTCCGGAGTAACCCCTCTCCCACTGGATGTATAGTCGAACGAACCTCCGCTTGTGGTACACGGATCGTGCCATCGTTCGTCCGGACCGACAGTCCGCCCACTCGACCCGATGCGGTGCGGTCAGTGACCACGATGTCGCGCACTCCCGCCGCCGTCAGTCCCCTACCCCGGCCGCGGGAAAGCGATGACCGAAGAACCTCCGCCAAACTCTCTCGTGACCACGATTCGGTCCACCGGAACCGCGGCGAGATCGAACACCACGCGGTCCCCGACGGATCGGTATCCGATTGCGAAGGGAGGTAGGCCAGGCCTCGGGCACCGACGAACACTTCGCCACCCTCCGCCGTCCGTCCTCCACAGGTGGAGGAGAAGAAGGCCTCAATGACTCCACCGTGATCGGTCAGCACCTCGCCAGCAGTTTCATCGACTGCCGCTCGGCCTTGATCCCGTTCGGATGCAACCCCACCGTACGCCTGGTCGTCCACCGTGCGGCGCACATCGTAACCGCGATCGCCCCATCGCTTGATCGCCCGAAGCGCCACGGTCCTCGACACGACGGCCTGGGCCCGAAGAGCCTCAAGTTCGCGAGTTCCCCGTCGCCCCATCTCGGCATTCACAACCCCATAGAGGTATTCCTGGACGGTCACGTGGTTGACTGGTGTCATCCCTCTAGGCTCGCCGAGGATGGTCATAGTGCCCCGATACGAACGCCCGTCGACCTGAATCAGTTTGCCTCTGTCTTCCGCGGCAAGACTTGGGAGCTCTGCGGACAAAGTCGCACCACCACGGAACCGTAGCAACACGTGTCCATCGGGCCCGAGTTCAGCGGTGGCAACCTCCCCCCGCGGAATTCGCCCGATGGTTCGCCCATCAGGCTCCGACACACTCAGCGCCTCGCCACCCCCAACCTGTACTCCTCTCGCATTGACCTCGAGCGCAACTCGGATCGTCGGTACAGTCGTGGTCGACTCGACTCGCCCCACCTCGATTCGAGCACACCCACCGGTCAGGAGGAGAAGGGCGCCCGCAAGGAGTTGGCGCATGACTACCCTCGGTAATTGCCGAAGGTCAATTCGATGCCAAAGTCTTCGCCTCGCAGGAGGGCCATGACCTGTTGCAGTTCATCACGCGAGGGACTCGAGACCCGCACCTCGTCACCCTGAATGCTGGCTTGGACCTTCTTCACCCGCTGCTCCTTGATGGCCTTGACGATCCGTTTGGCGGTGTCCGGGGGGATGCCTTGGGTCAGTGTGACCTGTTGTCGCACCGATTGCCCAGCCGCCGGGACCGGGTCGGCAAACTCTAGATTCCGGGTCGGGACCCCACGCTTGATGAGTCGAGCACGGAGCACGTCCACCAGGGCGGTCAGCCGATAATCATCATCAGCTTCGAGCACGAGCAAGGCCTTCTCGCGGTCGAACGCGATCTGACATGCCGTCCCCTTAAAGTCATACCGCTGCCCGATCTCCTTCATCGCCTGGTTGACAGCGTTGTCAACCTCTTGGAGATCGGCGCCGGTCGAAATGTCGAATGATGATGTGGAAGCCATCTATCCAGAGTAATGAGACGCCGCTAGGAGAGGAAGCTTTCGAGCGCCCTAGCGCGGCTGACATGGCGGAGCCGGCTGAGGGCTTTCTCCTTGATCTGTCGGACTCGTTCGCGGGTGATCCCGAGGCGGCCTCCGATCTCCTCCAAGGTCATTGGCTCCGGTCCATCCAATCCAAAGTACAGGCGAAGAATCTTCGCCTCGCGCTCCTTCAAGGTGGTCAAGACTTCTTCAATCGACTGGGTGAGAGCGTGTTCGAAGGTCTCGGCGTCGGGGCCGGCATTCTGGGTGTCGGGAAGGTAGTCCAGCAGCCGGTTGTCTTCGCCGGGTGTGAGCGGAGCGTCGAGCGAGAGGTGGCTCTGACTGATCGAAAGCGTCTTCCGGACCTCTTCGATCTCGATGTCCATCCCTTCGGCGATCTCCGAAGGGGTTGGCTCGCGTCCGAGCTCTTGGAGGAGGGCATTCGTTCGCCTCGTAATCCGGTGAAGGGTACCGGCACGGTTGAGGGGGACCCGGACGATCCGGCTCTGTTCCGCCAACGCCTGGAGAATCGCCTGCCGGATCCACC
>JAJCZW010000141.1 GCA_029262155.1 Gemmatimonadota bacterium | reverse complement strand
TATTTCGCCGCTGGCTTGCTCCGAACCAGACTGCTCCTGTTCGCTGGCATGTTCGTTCTGGCGGCCCTCCTCTGGACGCCGGCGTTGGTGGGCCTCTCCGCGCTCTTCGGGACCCAGATCGCTAACGCGCTGGAAACGTATCAGACCTATGCGACACGCACGCTGATCATCGCCGCGCTCACCGTGATCGTTGTCCTTCGGCTGCTCATTCCACTCTGCAGTACCCGTGGCCGGCGCCTGCTCGCCACAACCTGGGCCCGGTTGACACGATGGGAATACTGGCCAAGATGGGCCCTTTACGCCCCGGTGGTGCCGTATATTCTGTGGCAGGCGCTCCGCCACCGGAGCCTGACACTCTTCACCAGCGTGAACCCCGGGATGCCCGGTGGCGGCTTGGTCGGCGAGCCAAAGCACCTGATTCTCACTCGCTTGGCTCAAGCTGGCGACGCAATTCCGCCGTGGATACTCCTTCCGCCTTCTCCCGGTGACGCAAAGGATGCCTTGGGCGACTTCTGCGAAGCTCATCATCTCACCTGGCCGTTGGTCCTCAAACCAGATATCGGCGAACGCGGCTCCGGGGTGCAGATCATCCGCTCGCTCGAAGCGGCCGAACGGTATTTGGAGCGAGCCAAGGGACCCGTCATGGCCCAGGCATTCGTCCCCGGGGTGGAGTTCGGCGTCTTCTACTATCGGCTACCGGATGAACCGAAGGGAACAATCTTTAGCCTTACGGGGAAGGAGTTTCCGACCGTCGTTGGCGATGGGACCTCCACCCTCGAGGCCCTTATTCTCAACCACCCCACCACGGTGGGCATGACCCGTTGGTTCCTTGGAGCTCACGCCGACCGACTCTATGACGTCCCGGCCTCAGGCGAGGAAGTTCTCCTCGCCGAGCTGGGGACCCACTCCCGAGGATCCATCTTCCGGGACGCCACGGCGCTCCGAACGCCGGCGCTCGAAGCGGAGATCGATCGGTTGAGTCAGTGCTATGACGGCTTCTACTTCGGGCGTTATGACGTTCGCGTCCCTTCAGAGGAGGATCTTCAGAATGGGACCGGGATTCACGTTATTGAGTTGAATGGCGCCGCGGCGGAGGCGACGAGCATGTACGATCCACGATATTCGATCTGGTCGGCTTGGCGAACGCTCATTCGCCTGTGGCGGATTCTGTATACCATCGCAGCGGCGAACCAAGCGCGAGGACATCGCCCGGACTCGATCGGAACCGTGTTACACCTGCTTCGCACACATCACCGAGCGGTACGGGGGCACGTTAGTCCCTGATCGGAACCCGATCCGTCGATCGCAACAATCTCGCATCTGCTCATGGCCGGCACCGGAGGTCCTATCGAGAAACGGTCGAGATAGGATGACCGTGCCAACCAGGCCTACGGAAACTCCGGTTGACAGATACTCGTACGGTTTCCACATCAGGGAGAAACCATGAAGTGGCACCATCGAATGATGCAACTGGTCGTGCAGGCACTTTTCTTTTCTTGGACGGTCCTGTCCGCAGGGGCACAGCAAGCCCCACCCGTCCCTGTCGTCTCCGCCGTGACCACCGTCGAGATCCCCGACTCGATCCGCTCCTGGGGACGACTCGGTGGTATTGCGATCGACCGTTTGGGCTTTCTCTATATGTCGAACTTTGGGAACTCTGTATGGCGCATCACGCCGGATGGCGACGCGCAGTTGCTCGCCGATGGACTCTACGGTGCCTCGGGTAACACTATCGGTCCGGACGGCGCCCTCTACCAAGGAAGTTTTTTCGACAACACTGTCTGGCGGATTGACCGGACGGGGGCCGCCGAGCCGTGGGCCACCAACATTCCCACGCCCGTCGGCATGGTCACTCAGCCGGACGGAACCCTTTTCGTGGTGAGTTGTGGCACGAACAGTCTCTTCAAGGTGAATCCGGATCGCACCCTTGAGCGCGTTCTTCAGAGCAACCTCTTTGCGTGCCCTAACGGAATCGCAACCGGCCCTGACGGACTCTACATCGTCAGTTTCTCCAATGACGACATCGTGCGAATTGACAACGATGGGAAGGCGTCGGTCTTTGCAACCGTGGGGTCCGGAAATGGCAACGCCCATATCGCGCGTGTGGGCCGGCATTTCTTTGTCACCAAGATCAAGACTCACGAACTGTGGCGAGTCGGACCGAACGGTGAGACGGTTCGTTTCCTCGGGCAGAACGGACCCGGCCATGCTGACGGTCCTCCGGCAGCGGCATCGATCACGAATCCCAATGGCATTACAGCCGGTGCGGGACCACTTGGGCCGCTCTACCTCAACACCATTGTTGGTCGATGGGGCACTACCGCTCCGGCCAGATTGACCATCCGGCGTATCCAACTCGTCCCCGAAGGCAGCTGATCCCGATCTGGTCGCATCCACCTGCGATAGACACAGGCCCCCTCACACCACCAGCGTTCGCGCGACCATGCCACCGGTCGACCCACACTCCCCATCGTTGGGGTTGACTATCCATATCAATATTGCTACCTTAGGGTGTCATTATGACACTCATAGATAGCATATTGTCACCTACATTGGTATCTGCATTCTCCATCCTGGAAATCAATTGTGATTGAAAAAAACAAGACCTCCGCCGCCGAACTTGCTGATCATCATAGGCGACTCCTCCTGCTGGCCGTGTTGGCAGTATCGGTCAAGTACGCCGCCTCAGCGGCTCAGCACCTGGTCGGCGCTACCACTGGACGCTATCTCGACGCCGTGGAGATTGGCATGGCTCTCCTGGTGATCGCCATCGTCCTTCCAATCGTTCTTTGGAAGATCTTGAGACTACCGCGAGGTGACCGCCACCTGTACTTCAGCCTGGACGGCTTTGTCGCCCAGTCCCTCATCCGGGCTCATAAGGTATCCTGGGCGACAACGTTCATTCTACTCGCCCTCCTTGAGACGATGACCGAGAATGCCCTTGCGGACATCCCCCCGGTGTTCTTCCTCCAACTCGTCCTGGCGGTCATGCTCGCCGCATTGGGAGGAACGTTCTTCTTCCTCAACCGGGTGGACGTGGACAACGATCCGGCGGATGAATCCGATGAACGACGTTAAGCTGGAGAACCGCATCCGGGTCTTCCGGGCTGAGCATCGGCTGAGCCAGGGTGAGCTCGCGAAACGGATAGGCGTGTCGCGGAAGACCATCAGCACCATCGAGGTCGGACGGTTCGTGCCGTCGACCATTATCGCCCTCCTGATTGCAAGGTACTTCCGGGTACCGGTCGAACAGATTTTCTACCTCACCGAGGCGTCCTCGCAGTGACGCCATGCCGGCGAACGACGTGTGAACTCGCTGACAGCACCCTACGCGGTCGCCACACCCTCAACGCCCACTACACCGGGCGTCCTCACAACGACTGGAGAGCAGTATGAATCGCAGGACCCTCGCACTAACCACCCTCTGTGTCTCGCTTCTCGCTCCCTCCCTGGGCGCCCAAGGGACGTCTCGCATCGAGCACACCATTCGTTCGGCGCACCCGGAGGAAGAGCGACAATTCACGGTACAGCTCCCGCCTTCGTATCAATCCCATCCAGAGCATCGTTACCCCGTGCTTTACCTCCTGGATGGTGAAAACAACCTGGACTACACGGAGGCGGTGGCCACCTTCTTGGCCCAGAATGCCCTGGTCCCCGAGCTCATCGTTGTGGCCCTTCAGGCAGGGGTTACGCGGACACGAGATTACCTACCCCCAAATGCGACCCCGGGCGCGCCATCGGGCCAGGCGGATCAGTTCCTGGCGTATCTGATCCAAGAGCTCGTGCCGTTCGTCACCGAACACTACCGGGCGGCGCCGCTCCGGATTCTGTCGGGCCACTCGTTCGGGGGCCTTTTGGTGACCTACGCCATGGTCGAGCATCCTGGCACGTTCCAGGCGTACCTCACCCAGAGCCCATACCTTGACCACGCCATCGGAGGGCCGCTGCTCGAGCGGGCGACGGAGGTCCTTGCCACCCCACCGACGGCCAGGACGTTCTACTACATGAACATCGGGGAAGAGCCAGATCTGGATCAAGGCTTCAGCCGCATGGAGATGATTCTCCAAGGTGCCACGTCCGATTCATTGGTATGGTTCGCCGGGCGCGAAGTCGGGAAGACCCATATGACCACACGACTCGTGGGCCAGTACGACGGACTCGCCCGGTTTTTTGCAAAGGACTGGCCGCAGTCCCGGGAGGAGCTGATGAAGGGAGGGTTCGCAGGCCTCCAAAGTCACATTGATGCCTTGTCGGCCAAGTACGGGTATCCGGTCCTCTACAACGAGCAATTGTTTCAGCAGGCCACACAGAGCTTCCTGTCCCGGCAAGATGTCACGTCGGCCACTGCGTCGGCGCAGCTGTATGCCCGCCAGTATCCGCAATCCCCCGTCGCCCATTTCCTCCGAGGGGTGGCGTTGGCATCGGGAGGCAAGCGGGCAGAAGCCGCTGTAGCGATGGACACCGCTGTCCGGCTCTACGAGGCTGACCCGCAGCCGCGCCTCAAAGCGATGTATGAGAACATGAAGCAAATGCAACAGCGGCTGGGAGGAACTTGACAGCGTGACTTCACTAACCAAGGAATGTGACCTCGACTCCCTTTGACACCGGAATCAAGATTATGCCCTTCAACGACTCACCCGGTATCCGGGTCCACCCGCTTCTCGTCTTCATCCCTTTCATGGTGCTCGGCACCGTACTGGACCGGGTATCGCCCTTACCATATCCGATATCCGGCGATCTGCGACTATTGGGCTACGTCACCATCGGGATGAGTGCCCTACTCCTCCTGTGGGCAAACCGGGAATTTGCACGGCTCCAGACGGAGGTGAGTTGCAACGCCTGCACCCCCTCTCTCATTACCACCGGGCCGTTCCGGTTTTCCGCAACCCGATCTACCTTGCGTTTGTCTTCATACTCATTGGCTGGTCGATGGAAGGGGATAATTCTTGGCTCCTCCTCCTTCTCTTTCCGATGGGCCTGACCTTGTTCTATCTCGTCATCGCAAAAGAGGAAGCCTATCTTACACGTCGGTACGGCGATGGCTATCTTCGGTACATGGCCCGGGTGCGACGTTGGGTTTGAGCAACTACGACTCGGGGAGCCAGACCTTCCGTCCATCAATCCCTCGTGGCGTCGGCTCGCCAAGCCAGTGAAGCATCGCCGGGAAGAGGTCAACCGATCGCATCGGTTCTTCTGGTAGTGGCCGGTTCGCCCAGATGGGGATCTGCATATGTTCGCGCAGGAAACTGCCGTGCCCCGCCCGATGTTCCGGCAGTTCGAACCGTTTGCGGAAGTCGAAGCCGTCGGAGGCAACCACGACAACATCTCCGGTGCGCGGTGAACGGAAGAGCGAGGGGAGCTGGACGACGGCATCGGGGAACGGCCCTTCCCAAGTCCTCGCTAGCCAGTCATTGGAGGTTCCGCGATACTCTCCCCCCACGTCCAATGGATCGCCGGTGAGCGGACGGTACCGAATGTCACCGTTGCTGGTGGTGATCGACGCCTGCGCCTCGCCATCCCGACCCCCAATGACCCGCAGACCAGTCCCATCGTCTTCCTCTCCGACCAGGAACGCCACACTCGGTTCCCGAGCAAGCTCTCGGACGAGATCACTTGGAGGACGCCCCCCACCCATCCGACGCACGGCGGACAACGGCCAGCGCGTTGCGCGCGGTTCCATCGGACGGGCATAGAGCATTGCGGACGCGTTTCCCGCTACGGCCACCGCGAGCTGTGGTGCTTTCGCCCAGAGGATGGGATGTGCCAGGGTACGGACTCCCCGAGCTCGAAACCAATCCGCCAGGTCGATATGGGTGTGCATGCGCGTGGCACCATGATCGCTGACGAGCAGGATCAATGTCTCCTCCAACCATCCCATCGTCGTTAACCGATCGAGAATTCGCCCTACACATCGATCAACCCGAACCAACGCATCGCGCACTCGAGGAGCCTCCGGCCCCAATTGATGGGAATACCCATCGACCGCCGGAAATTGGGCGAAGCAGAAGCGCCACTCTTTGGTAAGGGATGCGAGGAGGTGCCGACCCACCGACTCGTCCGATGGCTGGTGCCACTGGAGATAATGCGCGACGGTTCCCCAGAGCTTTCGTGCGAGTCGAGTGGGATCGTTCTCGCGTGGGAGGCCCCGGGTGATTGGCGTGAAGAGACCGAAGCTCTCAGGGACCAACTCGAACATGGTGCGGAGGTCGGGAGCGATATCGCCGTCAAGATAACGCGATTGGATGCCACAATAGCTCCTGATCGCGTTCCGATCCCTCCACCAGCGACCTCGGTATCGAGTGCGATCGAGCCATCGAATCGACGGGATATTCGCCCTACCCGGGAGACACCCGGTGAGAAACGGAAGATAGGCCACGCTGGTGGTGGAGGGGAACGCCGTAATGCCCCGACGGCGTCCGTCCACATCCGTCAGCGCGCGAAGGTGAGGGAGGCGGCCCTCGGCGAGCCACTGCTCGGCGTAGTCAGCCCGAAGACCATCCACCAACAACAACAAGACACGACGCACAACAACCTTTCGTAAGGAGCCCCAGGAAATGGAACCGCGAAAGGTAGTCCCATTTCAAAACATTCCAAACGCGTGTCAACGCGGTGGGCGTACGATCTCGTCGACCCTCACACCGTGAAGCGACATCGGCATAGCCGACTGAGGATGTTAGGACTCGAACACGATCATCTCTTCCTGAGCGGCGCGTTCCACGAAGGAGAGGTACGTGGCAAGCTTCTCGGTCGTCGATGCCTCGTCGATCGTCTGCCGAAAGGGCCCATCATGGAAAATCTGGAGTACCGTGCGAGTACCGGTCGCGGCGCGAAAGAAGGCCCTGGCCCATCCGGGCAGCTCGGTCGTCCGACCTGGCACCGCCCAGTCGGGCAACACGAAGGCTGTTTCCTCGTCGTCGGACACTGCGAGCACGGCGTTCCAGGGGTACCGTGCCATCCGACGGGGACGCATATGCCGTACGAGCGAGGCGTGGAGAGGGAATCGTAATGGTCGGCGGCCCCGGAGTGTCGTGAATACCCAATGATGGGTCATCCGTCCATGGAGCAGTTCCGCGAGGACCGCCGCCTGTTCCTGATCCAAGCGGCGGAGGGGGTCTGCCACCGCCTCGTCGGTGAGATAATGCTCCGGTCGATATGCCTCGGGGCCGTAGAACCGTTCTAACCGTAATCCGCTCGCATCGAGCAAAGTCAGAAGCTCGGGGACGCTGTAGGTGCGCTCGTGGACGTGCATGAGCAGATCGGCGATACCGGCGTCACTCCCCCATCCCATCTCCGTCCACTCATCGGGCGCAAACGGATGGGAAGGAGTGAGCGCCTTCACGATCGCCCGAGCATGTTTCGCCTGGTCCACCGGGCTCTCCGACTCACTCGGGATCTGTTTCAGAATCTCCCGCACTAACTGGACCGGTCGCCGGCCGTAGGGTGCGTACACCATGAACCCAATCCCACCGGTTGGCCGCAAGAGCGCACTGAGTCGGGAGAGGCCGGCCACAGGGTCGGCGAGATGGTGGATAACACCACTCGATACGATGAAATCGTAATGCTCTTGCGCGTCGAATTCCTCGAGCGTCCCTTGGATGAACGCAAGGTTACCCCTCACACCTTCCTGCTCTGCCCGGACCCGGGCTTGATCGAGCGCCGTGGGGCTCAGATCAAGTCCGGTTACTTCAACCGAGGGAAAGTCCCTCGCCAATCTGACGGCCGTCGCGCCAGTGCCACATCCAGCATCGAGAATGCGGAGACCATCGATACGTGGCCGATCGGGCCACAGAACGTGGCGGACGTAGTGCAGATCGGCGAGCGGAGGATCGCCTGTGACTGCGCTGACCGGGGGAAAGGGATACTGGGTGTAGAACTCCTGGACGCGCTCCGTCACCCGGGGGAGATGTGATGCACTACGGTCCTCGGCGTCGGTCATGAGTCCTCTCGGTCGCCCGGGCAATATATACGGTCCGCATCGGTGTCAGGAAAGGATGTCCGATACCCGTCGCTGTAGTTGTGGAACGACCTCCACTTCGAACCAGGGATTCCGTTTGAGCCAGAGACGGTTCCTCGGGCTCGGGTGAGGCAGGGGAACCCGGTCGGGCCAGAAATCCTTCCAGGCACTAACGGCTTGCGTGACCGACCCAGCCTCTGGTCCCAGATGATAGGCCATCGCGTAGGCACCCAACACGATCGTAAGTTGAATTCGAGGGAGGAGGCCCAACAGTTGTTCCCGCCAGGCCGGGGCACATTCCGGACGAGGGGGAAGATCTCCCCCCGTACCGGTTCCAGGGTAACAGAATCCCATGGGGAGGATGGCGATCTGACTCGGGTCATAGAAGGCCGCTCGGTCTACCCCCATCCACGCTCGGAGCCGTTCGCCACTCGGATCGTCGAACGGGACCCCCGATTCATGAACCCTTCGCCCTGGAGCCTGTCCCGCGATCAGTACTCGCGCGTCTTTCCCCACCTGAAGGACCGGGCGGGCCCCGTGGGGAAGGTGTTCCACACAGAGGGTACACTGCCGGACCTTCGGGAGCAGACGGCCTAACGACATGCCCTTCCCTGCTCAGCGATCCGAGGGCCAGATCAATCGAGGAATCCTCCATCTATGGTTGGACCGGTCGAGGATCATCAACCAGGTGTCATGTGATTCACGGTCGGGCACCCGGGCGGCGACAGGACCGATCAAGGCCAGGCCGGTTTGCCGACACCGCTCAAAAGAGGAGTTGCAGGAGCCGGCCGAGCAGGATCAGCGGGATCGGAAGGAGAGTGACGCCAAGGGAGAAGAAAAAGCCGTACCGGAAGAGCACCGGGCCAACTGCCGAACCTCTGCTCCCGAGTAGCTTGCGAAGCACCAAGTCGGTCAGAGGACCCAGGGAGTAGCCGATGTTTGCGAGCACCCCATAAGCGAACACGAGGGCCAGGGGTGGCGGCCCGCCTGGGGCAAAGAGGAGGGCGGTAGCAAGGGTGAACAGCCCGGAGATCCCAACCACCAGATTGAAGAGCGGTCGGCGGGATTCCCACCAGCCGATGACCGACCAGGCATTATTGGGATAGTAGAGTGGCTTGAAGAAGTATTTGTCGACGGCAGTCACCGGGCCTCCTCCTCTCACTTCTAAGGTGGCAAGACGACCCAGCGACGCGCAAGGGCCGCTCGGCACCCTGCCCAGAAGATGCTAAGATACGGACATACAGGGATTGCTGGCACCCACGGCATCGCGCGGGTTGGAGCGGTAGATCACGGTGGGCCCAGGCTCCCGCCGTGCGTTCCCAGCCTCTTTGCTAACTTGCGCCACCCGCGATCTGGCGTACCTTCGCGGATGGATGGTTCCTGCATCACGGAACGGTAGATATTTTCGCTCCCCTTCTCCTACCCACAGCTTGGAGAGTGAACGGTGCACAAATCGCTTCTTGCCCTCGCGTTGCCGGTTGGTTTGCTGCTCCCCAACTCACTGGACGCAACCCAAGTGACCGCTGGCATGAGCGACTTGTCAGTGGTCAGCCATCACTTCACTACCTCCATTAGCAGTGGCCGCAATCGTCTCACCGTCACGGACCCCGGTGAGGGACGTTACATCGTGCTTCTGATGAAGGGGAGCTTTTCATCCAACGGCGGGAGAGTCTTCACCTACGACTTCCTGCTGCGCTATACCCGCAACCGACTCGAACGGCGTGGAGCATGCAGGGCGATCGCCCCGGGAGACACCTCGGGCGCGCCTGCTTTCGGAAGATTCCTGGTGGGGTACGGTTCATTCATTTCCGCCGACGAAGACACTCGCTACTTTGGTCTTGCCTGCTACATCCAACCCAACACGAGCACCGTAGAGATCTTCCGCATGGGCGCCGCCGACCGGGTCAACTACCGGGTAGGATCTGACCGACCGTACAGTGTATTCGTCACCACAAACAGACCTCGGGCGACTATGACGAACGCAGTTCAAGCAATTGAAAGCGGTGGGTATCAGGTAAAAACATCTACCAGGCTACGGGCAAGTACGAAAGGGATCACAATTCACTATACCCAAAAAGCCGAAACCCAAGCACGCGAGATCGCTCAGCGACTCATGACCGCTTTGGACGTGGTCCCCACGGTGAAGAAGATGAGTCTTGCCTCGACGCACGACGTTGTGGTGTGGCTTGGGAAGGATCCGTAAACCGGCCCCAAGGTCACATCGAGACGAACCAGCACTTTTCCCCAACTACAGAAGAAAAGCCCGGAGCGCAGGCGAGCGGCTCCGGGCTGGCGAGAAGTTCGTGTGGCGCGTTGGTGGGTCTCAGCCGAACGCCTCTTCGGTCTACCCACGACCGACCACGAACGAAATTTTCGCATTCACCCGGTACTGGACGATCTTGTTGTCCACCACTTCGGCGGAGAAGTTGTCGACCCAGACCGATTTGATCCCACCAACGGTCTTCCCCGCGTCGGAGACGGCGCGCCGAACAGCGTCATCGAATGAGCTGTCCGATTGAGCGATCACTTCAATGACTTTAACGATCGAACCCATAAGCTTCCTCCATGATGGTGGTGTGACATCCTCCTGCAATCTACCTCCTGCCGGAAGATGTGCCACTGCACTATGTCAACATTTCACATCAGCTACGAGGGGATCCCTTCGCGGAGCAGGCGTTCAAGCTGCACTGCAGGACAGAGGTGTTTTCGGATATAGTCCGTGAGGTTGGTCGCGACCTTCCGGACGAGCTTCTCCGTGCCCGGATCCAGACATCTCCCAGCGGAATCGAAGACTTGTTGGACGTTGGCGATGGACACCGGAAGCGGCAGGGCAATGGCACCAATGTGCGAGCACACGCTGCGGAGTTGTTCCAAGGACTTGATGGCCCCGATTGATCCCGCCGCGACCCCGAGCAGCGCCACAGGCTTACCGGACAGAACGGATGGGAAGCCGAGGTTCTCGATGACGAGTTTCATGGCAGCACTGAAGCTCCCGTGATACTCGGGTGTCGCCAGCACCACACCGACGGCCGCGCCAACCTTCGCCTGGAGCACCTTGGCGCCTTCCCCGTTCGACGGCGCGCCGGGAAGCGAAAGGTTGAGCGTCGCCGGATCGATCACCTCAACCGTCACCCCGGGGTCCTTCCGCAACTCGTCGACGACGAGGGCCGAGGCCGCAGAGGTGTAGTTGCCAGGCCGGACGGTTCCGTTGATCACGACGATAGAAAGCGTACCGGCCTCAGAAGTCATAGCGATCTCCGTTCGTTTCGGTCCGTGTGGCATCATGCCTCGTGCTACGAAGGTACCACGGGTCGTGTCAATGATAACACCGAAGGGATCCACGGATTCCGAGTGCACGTTGTATTGGGAGACAGCCGAATGCATGATCGTGGTGAACGCTCATCCCGTCAGGATATCGTTAGGCCGGCCCCCGACGACGACACAACACCTTGCGACTTCCCGGGTTTACCGGTATTGTTTTAGTTCACCAACAACAACCCAACGCAACAATATCACTCACCACTGAGGAGAGAGTGTATGCATAGGTATCTGATGCCTATAGGATTGGCCCTTGCCGTCGTAACCACCGGGGCCGTTGCACGCCAGGCCCAGGCCCAAACGCCCGAGCAGTTTCTGATGGCCACCTACTACGAGTGCGATTACGGACTGGAGGGCACGGCCGACATCATGCTCGCACGCCTCGCACCAGTGTACCAGAAGCATGTGGATGCGGGAGAGATCACCGGCTTCGGCATGTCGGCACACGTCATGGGTGGACGGTGGCGCCGGATCGTGAGCATGTCTGGCGAGCGTGACGCGGTGCTCGGGGTATGGAGCAGTCTCGACGGCGAGATGGCAGCAGCGGATCCGGCGGCGTATGCCGAGTTCAATAGCACCTGTGGCAGGCACGACGACTATCTCTGGGCCAACGTCGCCGGCAGTGCGGGAGCCACCTCGACGGCCCCAACTGAAGGCCAGCAACGCCTCAGCACGTACTTCTTCTGCAATCAAGCGGAGGAGGAAACGGTCGACTCGCTGGTGATCAAGACCATCGGGCCGGAGATCCAGAAGCATGTGGACATGGGCCACGTCACGTCATGGGCTTGGCTACGCCACGCGAACGGTGGCACGGTTCGGCGAGTCCTCACCTTCACTGCTCCCACCCTCCCGGGACTTTTCCAGATGCGGTCAGCGGTCATGGAGGGAGTGGGTGACGAGGCTGCAGGGAAGCTGTTCGGGGGGGCCTGCGGGAATCATTTCGAGTACGTTTGGGCCGACGTCGCGCTCAACCAGTAAGGCTGTAAGAGATACGGGCGAGGGAGACCTCGCCCGGGTTCTGCTCGCGATCCTCCGGTTGACGGCCCCAGGGACAGGACTCGAACACGGGGGGGGCCGCGGAGGGATTTGGGGCTCGGTTCTTGAATGATGGTTGGGAAGTAGCTGGGGGCGGATTCGAACCGCCGACCCCGGCATTATGAGTGCCGTGCTCTAACCACCTGAGCTACCCAGCCAGAAAGCGCCGGTATCCTACCCCACGATGGCACCCTTGGTCAAGGGCGGCGCACGTAAAACGCATCGAAGGTGGTCCGCCAGGTCGTGCCGCCATCTGTCGATATTTCAATGACTTGCCGCACCCGTCCATCCTTTTCAGGACGCAACGTGGTTCGGTCGAGCACCGATCGCCCGTCGGGAGTCCGCAGCGTCCCCTGGAACCGTACTCCACCATCGGCGTATCTGGCGATCAGGCGCTTTTCCTTGGTCCCGCTCACCGCCGTCGCCAGGTCGGTCATCCAGATCTGTTTCCACTCGCCGGTGTGGTGATTGAAGTAGAACCAACTCTTCCCCTCGCCACTCCCACCCGCTCCGGCCCAATTCTCCTGAATGACGCACCCCTTCAGCAGCTTGACGATCTCATTGGTCCCCTGCTCCCTTCCCTTCCAGTCGACGACATTCCACGCCCCGACCCAGAAATCGAGGGTTTGGTAGCGAGCATCTTCCTCACACGAGGTCGGCTTTTTTGGAGTGGACGGCGGATTCTGGGCCCCAGCCGAAGGGACGGTAATAAGCAGGAAACCGGCGACCGGAACCTGGGCAATCCGTCGGATCATGGTAGGCGGCTCCCGAAAAGTGGACGAGTGCGTGAACCGTGGCTCACTCCCCCCTACGTACGGCACGCCCTTCGGGATTCCGGTTACATCGTGCCCTCATCTCCGCTCGGTCCATATGTCGACGGAACCGGCTGCCCCGTCAAACGCAAATACACACTCATTTGTCCTCTATGATGGATCATATGGTTCATGACGAACGATCGGTACACTGCGATACGGGGCATCGAAAACATCTCCTGTCCCCCACTCTTCAGACTCCAGTTGGCCATGAAGCTCGCATCGCTCGCCCCCGCTAGCGCTGCCCGCGCCTTGGGAAGAACCGCATCGAATGCTGCCAGGGTTCCTTCCGTGGAGACGAAGGTCGGCGTCTGATAGGGTTCGCCGCCCGGTGGATTGAAATCGAGTTCGTCCTGCTCCATGGTGACGGTGATCCAATTCGGAATATCCGCCAGATGGGCCGCGAGATACCCCATCGTCATCGATTTTTCATGCGGTTTCCACTCCGCTTTCCCCTTGGGGAGGCGCTCCAACATCCTCCGGGTGTTCTGCATCTCGATATCGAACTCGGGCAGCAATCGCTCGCCGATTGTCATCGGACCTCCTCCTCATACCAGCGTGAACGAACAAAGTGACTATATGCAATGCAATCGCGAGGCCGGCTACCCACCATCCATCACGTAGCCAACATCCGGGCCCAACGGAATCGCACTCCGGATATAGGACCCCGAGCCCTGCGCAAGCAACACCCCCGTGCCCGACCGCAGTTCGGCGCTAGCGACGGCCAGTCGGCGGGAGGGACTTTGCACGCTCCCGGTCGCAACGAGGCTGCCGGTGCTGACTGGCCTGAAAAAGTGGAGAGAAAATTCCGTGGTGAGCACGAGCCCATCGGTCACAAGCGAGTTGACAGCAAAATAGGCTGCGTCGTCCAACAGCTTAAAGAGCACCGCACCATGCACCGCACCAGCAGCATGGAAGAAGTCGGATCGTACGTCGAGTGTGATCGTGGCAACACCTTCACCAATGCGAATTGCCGGGCGGAAATACTCGTTGGTTGGCGCCGAGCGATAGAGCCGCTCCAGCGCACGCCAGTGTTGCTCATTAGCCGGCATCAGTCCCGCTCCTCCGGGTCTCGGTCGGGGATCAACTGATAGGAAAACTCACCCCGACGAAGCATCCCAAATTGTTCCCGGGCAATGCGTTCTTGCACCAACGGATCGGTTTCGATCGCCACCGCCACCCCACGAAGCGAATCAACCTCTTGGGTGAGCTGCGCAATTCGTACCTGCAGTGCCCGCTCTTCTCCCCGGAGGGTCAACCAGTCCCAGGTGGAGAACTCACCTCCCAGGACGGCAAAGAGGAGGGCGCCCAGGGTCACCACCATGGCGAGACGCCGTCCCTTCATCAGAGGGCGTACAAATCGCGGCCGGGATAGTGGGCCCCTTCGCCCAGTTCCTCCGCGATGCGCAGCAGCTGATTGTACTTGGCCACCCGGTCGGTGCGACTGGCGCTTCCGGTCTTGATCTGACCAGCATTGGTCGCGACGGCGAGATCGGCGATGAATGTGTCTTCCGTCTCCCCCGAGCGGTGGGAGATTACCACACTATAGGCGCTCCCCTTGGCAAGTTCGATGCACTGGAGGGTTTCGCTTAGGGTACCGATCTGATTGACCTTGACCAGAATCGAATTCGCCACACCTTGCTCGATGCCACGGCCAAGCCGATCAACGTTGGTACAGAAAATATCGTCGCCCACCAACTGGACCCGATCGTGGAGGCGTTCGGTCAGCGCGGCCCACCCTTCCCAATCATCTTCCGCCAACCCATCCTCGATCGACACGATCGGATAGCGGTCGACCCACCCGGCATACAGATCGACCATGTCGGCCGAGGTGCGGCTACTCCCGTCGCCCTTCTTAAAGACATACGACCCGTCCTGAAAGAGCTCGGACGCCGCGACATCGACGGCGATCACGATCTCCTTCCCTGGCTGGTACCCCGCCGAGCTGATCGCCTGCATCACCACATCCAACGCGGCTTCGTTGGATGGGAGCATGGGGGCGAACCCACCTTCGTCCCCCACTGCCGTCGAAAGACCCATCCCGTGCAAGACCTTCTTCAGGGAATGGAACACTTCCACACCCATGCGAAGAGCTTCGGGAAAACTGTTGGTACCTACAGGAATGATCATGAACTCTTGGGCATCGACGTTGTTGCTGGCGTGTGCCCCGCCGTTCAGAATATTCATCATGGGGACCGGGAGAATCCGAGCCATCGGTCCACCGAGGTAGCGATAGAGCGGCTGTCCCACCTCTTCCGCCGCGGCCCGAGCGACGG
The DNA here is from genome assembly GCA_029262155.1 of Gemmatimonadota bacterium. Taxonomy (GTDB): domain Bacteria; phylum Gemmatimonadota; class Gemmatimonadetes; order Gemmatimonadales; family GWC2-71-9; genus OFTM291. The sequence goes on along the minus strand of JAJCZW010000141.1, from coordinate 5,272 downwards.
CCATCGATACCGCGAGGATCGCGTTGGCGCCCAGGGTACCCTTGTTCGTCGTATCATCGAGATCCATCATCTCAGCATCAATGACGATTTGTTCCTCGGCGTCCATTCCTTCCAATCTCGGACCGATAGTTTCGGTAATGTTTCTGACCGCCGTCAGGACCCCTTTGCCACCAAAGCGCGTCGGGTCGCCGTCGCGAAGTTCTACCGCTTCGTGCTCGCCAGTAGAGGCCCCGCTGGGGACAGCCGCCCGCCCTCGCGCACCGCTGGCCAGTACCACTTCGGCTTCAACGGTCGGATTGCCTCGGCTGTCCAGAATTTCCCGCCCGAAGACTTCGATGATCGTGCTCATGTCGGCTCATTCATTGAGAAGGTGGAAGAGTAATTGCTTTGCAAATCGACAATGGCCTGATGGCACGTGGCCGAGAGGCTATTTCGATCGTCGTAGGTCAGCCCCGTCGTCGGAATCGGCTGCCCCACGAGGAGCGCGACCTTGCCTGGTCTGGGGCTGCTACTCCCGCTGGGTAGGGCCGCATACGTCCCGGCAAGGTACAGGGGGACGATTGGGACGCCCGCACTGATGGCGAGCACGAAAGGTCCCTTCTTGAAGGGGCGGAGTTGTCCATCGCGACTTCGCGTGCCTTCAGCAAAGACAGCCGCAGATATACCACCGTTCGTTATGGATTGGGCGGCGGCGTCGTAGGCGGCGAACGCACGGGCCTGGCGGTTGCGATCGATCGAGATGTGCCCGGCCGCACGCATGGCCTGGCCAAAAAGTGGGATAAACATCATCTCCCGCTTGAACACGAATCGAATCGATCCAGGTAATTCCCGCAGCAAGACCCAGATATCGATAAAGGAGACGTGGTTGGCAATATAGACGACGGGCGCCGTGGGCACACGGTCGCGATGGACAACGTCGACGGTGACGCCGGTCGCCCGAAGCAGCATCGTCCCCCACGATCGTCCGGCCCAGTCGTACACACCTCCTCGGCGGTGGCGAACCCGAAGGATACCGGCCACGAGTGCGGCCCCTCCGTGGATACCGGTAGCGATTCCTAACATGACAAGGTAGCGGACGGCGTAGAGGATGTTCTTCATGCGAAGTGATCAAACCCCATGGTTGGCAGGTCGATACCATCCACCAACACCTGCCCCGCATTGCGTGTGACTTCCCCAATCCAGGTGAGTGCGGTCCCTGTATCCTGCTGGAACCGGTCGGCATCCTGGGAACTGAATGTGGACGGGAGGGTCACCAACAACTCATAGTCCTCGCCCCCCTCAGCGGCGAACCGTGCGGACGTGAGGCCAACCGCCGAGGCAATCTTCTCAATGCCCGGGTCGAGGGGAACCGTCGATTCATCGATCGCCAATCCCACCTGAGACGCCGCCGCCAGATGTCGACAGTCCCCGAGAAGGCCATCGCTCACATCGATCATCGCGGTGGCACCACGCGACCCAAGCCACTGCCCTTCCGCCAGTCGAGGGGTCGGGGCGGCGAACCTCACACGATGCTCCTGCTGCGGTGTATGCCCACTCTGCAACTGCACCAACGCTGCCCGCGCACCTCCGAGTCCCCCGGTCACCCAGAGTCGGTCGCCGGGTCGGGCACCGCCGCGTTTCACCTCTCGAGGCGTCCTCCCGAGCACGGTCACGGCCACCATCCATACCGGCCCCCGCGAGAGGTCGCCGCCGATCACACGGGCTTGCCCACCTTCGGCGGCCGCTCCAACGCCTTCCATCAGCGCTATCACATGACGCTCCGGCACATCCGCCGGCACGACGAGCACAACAAGAAGCGCCTGGGCCGCACCACCTGAACCGGCGATATCGCTCAGCGCGGCGCTGGCCGCACGAAACCCGATCTCATGCTCTGTCAGCCATGCGCGTTCAAAGTGGACCCCCTCCACCGCAACATCGGTACTAACGATCAGGCGCCCGTCTCCGTCCGGGACCATGGCGCAGTCGTCGCCGAGGCCGACGGCACGTTGCCCGAGAGCGACCGCGATCTGGCGGATGTGATCAAACTCCTTTCCGAACCCCAGCGCCGTGTGCAGCATCTTAGACTTGATACGGATGAGGAAGTTCGTGGAGAACGAATGGCGGCCTGCCCGACCCGAGGCGTTCCATCATCGCCCACTCGCGCCAGAGGTCACCTAACGCCGCTATGACATCCATTGGTCGCATGGTCCGCGCACCGGCACGGCGCGCCGCCAGATCCGCAGCGCCTCCCAGGGCTTCCGCCGCCACCGCCGCGGCACGGTGTGGGCCGAGACCCTGAGCCATCAGTACCGCGATGATTCCGCTCAACACGTCGCCACTTCCGCCGGTCGCCAAACCGGGATTTCCCGCAGCCACCGTCAGGCTAGGTTGTCCCGGTTGTGCGATCACGGTGGGCACCCCTTTGAGGAGCACGGTTGCGCCGACGACGTCGGCAGCCTCCTGGGCAACCCCCCAGGGATCAACGGACATCGTTGCGGCCAGATCGGGAAAGAGGGCACGGAACTCTCCCGCATGAGGCGTGAGGACACTTGGGAGCGACTGGCAACGCGACACCAGGGCATCCCGGTGACCGGCGGAAGTGGTGAGCGCATCGGCGTCGATGACGGCAGCCTTCGCGTCGGCCAGAACATAGTCCACCAAGCGCCAGGTTTCGTCGCTCCGTCCAAGGCCGGGACCGATCACCACCACATCGGCCCGTCGAATCTGTTCCTGCATCAAGGGGCCCGGAGTGCCCTCGGTGGTAAGATCCCACCCGAAGGCCTGGAGGTCGGGTTCGGCGGTCGCTAGGACGGTGGTACTCTCGGGTGGAACGAGGAGATGGACCAGGCCGGCGCCAGTTCCGAACGCGGCGCGCGCGCACAACCGTGCCGCCCCCGTCATACCGGGTGACCCGCCGACGATCACCACTCGCCCCCGGGTCCCTTTGTGCGCCGAGCTCGACGGATGGGGAAGAAGAGCAGCCGCCTCCCGGGCCTGCAACAGCCTGGGCCACGCGTCATCAGAGGGTCCGAACCCGATATCCACGACCACGACGTCTCCGACGTCATCTCGCGCCAAGAGATGGCCCCTCCGGTATCCGCCAAAGGTGACCGAGAGGGTAGCTCGGAGTGGACCCCGGCTGACCCCATCGTTGAGGTCGAGTCCGGTTGGTCCGTCGATGGCGATCACCGGAAGCTGGAGGTCGGCGAGACGCCCCACGAGTTCACGAACCGGTGACCGGAGGGCACCACTGGCACCGGTTCCAAGCACGGCATCGATGACGACACCTGCCGAAGGCCATGGTCCCGCGCTCGCGACCTCACGCACGCCATCTTGCCGTGCGATGTTGGCGAAGGTAAATGCCAACGATCCGTCCCGCGGGGGGACCCCGGTTACCCACACCGGAATGCCGGCCCGGTGGAGAGCCCGCGCCGCGACCCATCCATCTCCGCCATTGTTTCCGGGACCGACCGCCACGAGCACACCCTTCCGTCCGGCCTGACCAAATCGCGCCAGCAGGATGCTCACTACCGCTCGTCCGGCGTTCTCCATTAACGCGGCCGGTGTAATCCCGATCGCTTCCGATGCGAGGTCCCATTGTGAGGCCTCGCCTGGCGACAGAATCGGAATACTATGGGCTGGAGACGCCGTCATCATGCTGGGACTCCGCCCGGAGGCAGGTTACTTGAAGCTCTGGCCGATCACCCGACCGAAGGAAATCTCTCCGTTATCGATACGTAGATTGAAGCCACAATCGGGGTTGGTGCACACCCATGCCTTATAGGTAATGGGTGCCCCGTCCCGACCATAGTCGGAGAGTGGGATCAGGATACCATTGGAACATTTCTGGCACGCCGGCCAGTCGCGAGTTTCAGTCATACATCCTCCGGAGGGATAGATGCCTCGGTCCCCCACCCCGGTACCCCCCGCCACACATACGAAGCAGCAAACGCGTCATCGAAATCGAAGACGTTGTCAAAGTCAGTCTCGCGATCCTCTGGCTGCGTGGACAGCAGCTGAATCTCAACGAGGGCGAACACAATACTACCGAGGTCGCGAGAGCATCGGATTCCCCAATGCCCGAGCACCGTCTGGGCCAGAAGCCCGTACTGTTCTATTGCCAAGTCGCGACATGCCAGCGCCAACTCTGGACCGCTCACATGCCGTCGCTCCGGCAATTGGGTCTGGAGGTACTCAATCGCGCCAAGAACAAAGAGATAGGCGCGCTCATGAAACTGTCCGCCGGACGCACGGATCTTGTTGAGCACGTCGGTGGCGAGTGAAAGTTCCACTACCACACAGGACTCCACCCGAGGGCTCAGGCGACCACCCCCGGTCCGTAGAGGGGGAACGCTTCGGTCAGTTCGAGGACTTCGTTGCGCACCGACCCCCAGATAGCTTCATCGGTGGTTGAGAGCGCCCGATCGATAAAGCCCGCGATCGTCTCCATCTCCGGAACCCCCATTCCTCTGGTGGTCAGCGCCGGTGTGCCCAATCGAATACCGCTCGTGACAAACGGACTCTCGGGATCATCAGGAATCGTGTTCTTGTTAACCGTAATGCCGGCGTGGCCCAGCCGCGCCTCGGCTTCCTTCCCGGTCAACGCCTTGGGTCGGAGATCAACCAGCATCAAGTGCGTATCCGTCCCTCCAGACACGATCGGGTATCCCCGCGCAGTCAGACCGGCCGCCAACGCTTGGGCATTGTCGACGACCTGACGACCATAGACCTTGAACGATTCCGTCATCGCCTCCCCAAGTGCAACAGCTTTCGCACCAATCACATGCTCCAACGGTCCTCCCTGTCCTCCGGGGAACACAGACCGGTCAACTGCCTTCGCCAGATCCGCGCGGCACAAGATCAGGCCACCTCGCGGTCCGCGCAAGGTCTTGTGCGTGGTCGTCGTGACCAGTGAGGCGTGGGGCACCGGCGAGGGGTAGACATCAGCGGCGACCAGCCCCGCGAAATGGGCCATATCGACCAGGAGATAGGCCTCAACTTCGTCAGCGATAGAGCGAAATGCGGCGAAATCGATAATGCGAGCGTAAGCGCTGCCACCAGCGATAATCAAACGTGGTCGGCATGCTCGCGCCAGTTCGCGGACCTGATCGTAGTCAATCCGGCCTGTCGCCGGATCGACCCCATATTGAGTGGCCTGCCACAGTTGACCGCTGTGGTTGACACTCGCGCCATGGGTAAGGTGCCCACCATGGGGGAGGGACATCCCCATGAGTCGTTCACCTGGGCTACGGACGGCGAGGTAGGAAAGAAGGTTCGCGGACGCCCCGGAGTG
>JAJCZW010000140.1 GCA_029262155.1 Gemmatimonadota bacterium | reverse complement strand
TGTGCTCGCCTCGGATCGACCCACCAACTTGAGCATGGAGGTTGGGAGCCCGCACCCTCCACGGCGGCGATGGCGCCTCGCCCACGCGCTCTTGATCGTGGTCATTCTCAGTGGGGCCGTTCGGAGCACGTTGACTTGGGTAGCGGTGCAGAGGATGGGACCAGGCCGAAACCCCACACGGGCCCTTGCGGCCCTTCGTGTGGACCCCTGGAATTATCGGCTCTTGCTCTTCGTCGCCCAACGATCCCGCTGCCAATCGAACGCCCATATCAGACGCCGGCTGTATCGTCTCCTGCCCTATCATCCGGCCGTGCACGCGCTCTCGGAGCGCTGTGGAGATGGTTCGATTAACCACTATACTTGACATGTCAAGCATTAAGAACTACTTTGCTCGCATGTCACGGCCCACCCCTACGTCGGTTCAACGCGAGATCAAACAGCGGATCCCTTTCGGTTCCAGCGCAGAGGAAGCCACCGTGGCTTTGATTCGGACGGCAGACCGCCTCCGATCCCTCTTGGGGAGTGTCGTGGAGCCGCACGGAATCACGATCCAACAGTACAACGTCCTCCGCATACTCCGGGGCGCTGGGGCGCGCGGTCTTCCAACCCTTGAGATCGGAGAACGACTCATTGAACGCACGCCGGGAACCACTCGGCTGGTGGACCAACTGGTACGCCGGGGGTTCGTCGCCCGTCACCGGGAAACGGACGACCGACGCGTCGTCCGATGTGTCATTACCCCCGATGGCCTCGGTTCCCTTAAGGCACTGGACAAGAAGGTGCGAGCCGCCGACCGCCGGGCAATGGACGTCTTGAATCAACGGGAGCTGGCCCAATTGATCGGACACCTCGATCGACTCAGGGCTGTTCTTCCACCGTGAGCGGAGTAATGGGTCGTACTTACTGCTTGATATATCACCTATTGATCTATCGCGTATAAGGAGAGTGCGATGCCCAGTCTCTTTCGTACCAGCAGCGCCGTGTCGCCGGCGGTGCTGCGCCTCACCCTCGGATTCGTGCTGTTCCCACACGCCACCCAAAAGGCGCTCGGTTGGTTTGGTGGCGGAGGCATTGCTGGCACCCTCTCCTTCTTCGAGGGGCTCGGCATCCCAGCTGGGGTCGGCCTCCTGCTCATCGGAGGCGGGGGTCGTGGAGCCGCGGACCGCCTCCTAGCGAAGACGATGAGCTAACGTTGGTCTGGTGCAGCCGGTATCGTGGGGAGGTCGGGGCGGCTTCCCCACTCCGCCCAGGAGCCGTCGTACACCGCCATCGTTGGATCGCCGAGTATGGCAGCAGCCAACGCAACGATAGAGGCGGTTACCCCGGAACCACAGGTCGCAGTGCTTGCCTTGCCTGCTGTCCACCCAGCCCTTGCCAGCCGGGCTTGGAGTAATGCACTCGCCAGCATCCGACCGGAGGTCGGGTCGACCAGATCGACGAAAGGGACGGAGTGACTACTCGGAATGTGGCCCGCTCGCAACCCAGGACGTGGCTCGGACTCGTTTCCGGTAAACCGGCCCAGGCTCCGGGCATCGAGGATCAATCCGCTCTCCTCTTCCACCATCGTGAGAACGTCGTGCCAGTCACGCCGCAACGCCTGGTGTGCTTGGGCGACAAAAACTGCTGGGGCTCGCCCCCGCACCCGTTGCTCAAGCGGCCCACCGACGGCTTTCCAGTGGGTGAGCCCTCCATCGAGAATCTGCACTGAGGGGTGTCCCGCGACGCGAAGCATCCACCAAAACCGTGGGGCACTGAGCATCGTCCCAGATCCATCATAGACGACCACCTGACGATCGGTTCCGATCCCCCGGGCGGCAAGCCGGGCAGCCAACCGATCGATGGAGGGCATCATGTGGGGATGGGTCGCGGTGTGATCTGACTCTTCGTCCAGGCCAAGAAAGAGGGCGCCGGGGATATGTCCCGCGAGATACTCGCCGTAGGCGTTTCGCCCCGCACTGGACAAATACCACGACCCATCGACGACGACGAGATCCGGCGAGTCGAGATGCGAGATGAGCCACTCAGCGTCCACGAGCGGTTCCGTCACCACGCGAACACGTCAGCCAGCGAGCGCACCCCGATGCGTCGTCTCAAACGCCTCCAAGGCACTGACCAGCGCCTGCACGCTTTCCAGACTGCACGCGTTGTAGATGCTCGCTCTCATTCCGCCAACCGAACGGTGTCCTTTTAAGCCATCGAGGCCTTGGCGCGCGGCCTCAGCGATGAACTCCGCTTCCAAGGACTCCGTCGGTGCCCGAAAGCAGACGTTCATCAGCGACCGACTCGCCGGATCTGCGGTTCCGCGAAAGAAGGAGCTTGCATCGAGAAAGTCATAGAGGAGTTGCGCCTTGGCCCCATTCCGCTCGGCCATTCCCTTGAGTCCCCCCTCCGCCTCGATCCAGCGAAAGACCTTCCCCATCACGTACACTCCGAAGGTCGGCGGGGTATTGAAAAGTGAGTTGGCCTTGGCATGGGTCCGATATTGCAAGATCGCAGGCAGGGTATCTCGTCCTCGTTCGACCAGATCCTTTCGGATAATGATCAGGGCAATGCCTGAGGGTCCCAGGTTCTTTTGTGCCCCGGCATAGATCAACCCGAATTGGGAGATGTCGAGTGGCCGTGAGAAGATGTCGCTCGACATGTCGGCAACGAGGGGAACTCCCTCTGGTGTAGGAGGCAGAGCCGCCCACTCAGTCCCCACAATCGTATTGTTCGTCGTCACGTGAGCATAGGCTGGGCCCGCCGACCAGCGGAGCGACTCCGGATCTGGCAGTCGATGAAAACTGTCATCCTCACCCGTTGCGGCAACGTGGACAGCCCCGATCGACGCCGCTTCCTTCATCGCCTTCTTGGCCCAGGTGCCGGTGACCACAAAGTCAGCGGTGGCTCCATCGGGCAGGAGATTCAAAGGAATCATGGCGAATTGATGCGAGGCACCACCCTGCAAGAAGAGCACGTCGTAGTCATCTGGAATATTGGCGAGGGAACGGCATGCGGCCTCCGCGTCATCGCGCACTCTGGCGAACGCCTTTCCGCGATGGCTGTGCTCAAGAACCCCGATGCCCGTCCCCTCCAAGTCGAGGATATCGGTTTGCGCCTGACGGAGCACCGCCTCAGGCAGCACGGCGGGTCCGGCACAGAAGTTATGAATGCGATGACTCATCCTTGTACCCTTAGCTGATAGCCTTGACGTCGGCGCTGATAACATGGAACTGCTTCCCGCCGATCGCTTGCATCGCTTCCTCACTCGGGAGGGCGGAAACGTGGATACGGGCGCAGGTCACCTCGGCACCATGGTAAATGATATTCTCGACCTCTTCGACATTGATATGTTCGTCCAGGAGGACATTGAACACGTGGGCCAGCACACCAGGCTGATTCTCATGCCGGACGGAAAGCACATGGGTGGCCGAGCTCTTGGCGAGTCGATTGATACAATTGGGCACGCCCCCCGTCGTCCGGAACTCATGGACGATCCGAATCACTTCGTGGGCGATCGCCACTTGGGCCTGTTCGGTTGAAGCGCCGACATGGTGCGTCCCGTACACACTTGGATTGGCACCGAGTGGATTGACGAAGCGGCCGCTCCCACTCGCGGGCTCCTGTTGATAGACATCCAGCCCCGCCCTGAGGTGCCGCGAGGCGATCGCTCGGGCAAGGGCCTCTTCATCGACCACAGATCCACGAGAGGTGTTGATCAAGTAGGCCCCGGGCTTCAGCGCTTCAAGAAAGGCATCATCCACCAGATGTCGCGTCTCCGGTGTCCCGGCGACATTGATCGTCACCGCATCACTCAGCCGCGCGACATCAATTGGGGTTTCACAGTACCCGATGGCAGAGCGCGTGGCGTCTTCGATGGTCAGCTGCCGCGACCACGCCACCACGTGCATTCCGAACGCCTGGGCCCGACGCGCGATCTCAAAACCAATCTGCCCCAAGCCGACGATACCGAGCGTCCGACCGTGCAAGCCCCGCGCCTTCGTGTACTCGGCCTTGTTCCACACCCCATTCCGGAGATCGGCCACTTGGTCCGGGATGCGACGATCACAGGAAAGCAAGAGCCCCATCACGAGTTCGGCCACGGCGATGGAGTTTTTCCCTGGGCAGTTCGCCACGAAGACGCCCTGGCGGGAAGCAGCCTTCACGTCGATGGTGTCGACCCCGGCGCCGGCCCGGATCACGAGGCTCAGTCCTGCCCCCGCCTGGAAGGTGGCCGCATTCACCTTCTTACTTCGCACGATGAGAATCTTGGGGTCGTACTCGCGCATCAGCGCCGGCAGATCGGCGGCGCTCACACCTGGCTCTAACCGCACCCGGCACCCGATGTCCTGAAGCCCATCGATTCCAACCTTCTCGAACTTGTCTGCCACCAGCACTTTCATCGGAAGTTTCCTCTATCCCTATTCCAGCGTATGGACAAAAAGGCCACTGCGTAGCTTCGGCTCAAACCAGGTACTCTTCGGAGGCATGATGGAGCCCGCGTCAGCCACCGCAAGAAGCTGTTCAACCGACGTGGGGTACATCGCGATACCCACCGCCGCGTCGCCACGATCGACCCGTTGAGCGAGTTCTTCACTTCCTCGAATTCCACCGACGAAGTCGATACGCGCGTCCGTTCGAGCGTCGCCAATGCCAAACACCGGGGCGAGGATGCGATCATGAAGCAATGCCGCATCGAGCGCTCTCACCGGATCGGTGCGATCGATCGAGGCGGGATCAAGGGTGAGCCGATACCAACAGCCCTCCAGGTACACCCCGAATTGCCCGCTGGCTTCGGGCTCTGGAGTGGTCGTCTCTTCGAAGGTTCCAGTGCCTGCCAACGCCTGGCGCACCTCCGCAATGGATCGCCCACCCAGGTCCCGTACGGTCCGGTTGTAGGGAAGAATCGTTAGTTCGCTGGCCGGAAAGAGGGCGGCGAGAGTCCAATTGTATTCCTCCGATCCGGTATGGTGTGGGTTCGCCTCACGAAGTGCCTTCCCCGCCCGCCATCCACCAGCGGTTCGGTGATGACCATCGGCGACATAGCAGGAGGGGACATCGGCGAACGCCGCGACATACGCGCCAGGCTTCTCGACGCGCCACACCCGGTGCCTCACATCATCGTCGGCGACAAAATCATAGATCGGCGTCGCCTGCTGGTCGGCGCCGACCAGTTCATGCAACCGCGCCGTGTCCCGAAAGGTGAGGATGACTGGTTCCGCATTGGCCCGCAGGGTCACCATGTGGCGAGTACGGTCGTCCTCTTTCTCTGGTCGGGTCCGCTCGTGTTTCTTGATGATATCGGCTTCATAATCATCGATATGCACACATCCCACCACGCCGACCTGGGTACGCCCTCTCCAGGTCAGGGCGTAGAGGTATATGCTCTGCTCGGCATCTTGACAGAGCGTCCCCTCGACACGAAAACGATCGAAGGCGATTCGGGCAGCGTCGTAGACCTCGCTTGCGTGTGGATCGACGTCGGCGGGGAGGTCGATATCTGACCGGCCAATATGCAGGAAGCTGAGCGGGTTGCCCTCGGCCACGAGGGCCGCTTCCTCCCGCGAGACGACATCATAGGGTGGCGAGGCGACGCGCTCGACCCGGTCCGCGGGGGGACGCCAGCTGGCGAACGGGTTGAACCGGATGGGTACCTCCTGAAGCCCGGAGAAAGCGCGCGCCAGCATCCTAGCGGACGGCTCCACCTGGCGTCAAGTCACCGCCTATTCAATGGTGAAACTGGCGCGAGCGATTTCCTTCTTCAAGTGGGAGCACCGCACCTCATATCGTCCGATTTCCCATTTGCCTCGGTCTGCCTGTCCCCAGCCGGAGCCAAGGAGACTGGGACCCACCCGCCCACGAGGGACGGTCGGCGTCGCGTTCACGGTCCCGACAAGACCCCCGTCCCGCCGATACTCACACACCAGGGCGACGGAGATAGCCCGGGTGGTTCGATCGTGTTCTACCCGAAGCTCAAAATTGATGAACCGAGTGGTGGCAACTGGGAACCGAGTCCGATAGACCCGTTGATCCACCGGAGGAAAGCCGCGGCCATACTCGTAGAATCGGAGGCCGGTGACGTTCCCATTGAGGACGGGGATCCGTGGAGTGGGTGCAGCAACCACCTCGAAGGTCTTGGAAATCAGCAGCCGTCCCTCCCGTTCACACTCAACCCGGTAGCGACCTGGCTTCCACTTTCCCGCCGCCGCCCACCCTGCACCACTGGCATACCAGGTGTTCCGGTAATCCGATTTGACCCGGAGGGTTCTCTCCTTGTCGAAAAAGACGCTGTTGTCAGGGTTGCGATAGGTACACACGAACGAAGTCGTCGAGTCGTGTCCCAGCGGGACATGTTCGGTCCGCAACTCTACGTAGATATAGCGAGCGGTCGCACTGGAGAATCGCTCGGCGTAGAGTCGGTCGTCCCGCGATGGCGTCGCGGAACCTGCCTCAAAAAATTTCAAATCCACCACATCGGCATTGATCTCTGGAAAATCCGGTCCTGCCCCGGGTGGCGCTTCCGTGCCCACCTCGAAGGTGCCCGTGGCGATGACCTGGTCGCCGTAGCGACACTCGGTCGTCACCCGCCCCGTGGTCCATCGTCCGGGCGCCATGCTGCCCCACCCCACCACCCAGTCGCTCGCGCGCGCATCCGGCGCCACGCTCAACACCTTGCTGATCGTTCCTTCGACGGCTCCATCCTCGGTGAGGTGGGTACACGCGATAGGTAACTGGGCCCGACTCGGTGGCTGATCATGCTGCAAATGAAGCTGCAAATAGATGTACCGGGTGCGGTCGCCCCGAAAATAGGTCGCATAGTGTCGAGCATCCCGCGCGGGGGTTGCCCGCCCACCTTCGAAGAACCGCATTGAAGTTACCCGAGCTAAGAGCGGCGTCACCGACCCAGCAGCTCGCCAGGAGAATCAAGAGAGGTTGTCATCTCCGCGAAGA
>JAJCZW010000139.1 GCA_029262155.1 Gemmatimonadota bacterium | reverse complement strand
GTGGGGGGGGTGGAGGTGTCGCGCGCTGGGCTGCCGGAGGGGGCGGCGGTGGAGCCGGGCGCGATGGCGGTGTCGCACTCTCGGTGGGCTGACCGGTCGCCTGGGGTTCAGGTGTCGGCTGGTCGTTCAATGCGACCACCGAGTCGCTCGGCGCCAATGCCAAGTCACGTGCGAGGGCGTCATCGGACGCCGGTTGATCTCCACCACACCCAACAAACAGTATCGCCGCAGCGATCGTCAATAAGCGGATTTGCATGGGATTTCTCCTCCTTGGGTCCTGGCGGGTAACCTCACCCGCTGACGAAGAGGTAATCGGTCAACCAGCATAGTGCCAAGGTGCTCATCCGGTGCGAGTCGTCGTCCGCTAGAGCCATTTCCTCAGAAAGTCAGGTGTCAGACCTTGGAGATATCCTGCCAGCCGAGTGAACTGCCCTGAGATGAGCAGCAGGCCGACGATGATTAGCAGGATGCCACTAATGCGTTGAACCCACGGGAGGTATTTCCGGAATCGCTGGAACCACCCGAGAAACGATTCCACAGCCCAGGCGGCTGCCAAGAACGGCACCGCGAGCCCGGCCGAGTAGGCACCGAGCAGAAGCATGCCCCGCGAGGCATCGGCTTCGGTAGCCGCGAGCCCGAGGATGCCACCGAGAATGGGTCCGATGCATGGTGTCCATCCGGCGGCAAAGGCCATCCCTACCAAGACAGATCCCAGAAATCCGATCGGCTTCCGTTGCAGGTGCAGGCGTTTTTCCTGAGCCAAAAACCCGAGACGAAACACACCGAGCATGTAGAGTCCGAACAGGATGATGAGGCCACCACCGATGCGCGTCACCCACAGTTCGTAGTATTTCAGGGCGCGACCGAGTGCAGTTGCACTGGCACCGAGAAGAATGAAGATGGCGCTGAAGCCGAGGACAAACAGGATGGCGTGGGTCATGGCCAACCGTCGCCGACCACTCATCTCGTCGAGGGTCAACCCCGTTACGAACCCAAGGTATGATGGAACCATCGGGAGAACGCAGGGGCTGAGGAAACTGAGGAGCCCCCCCAGGAACGCAATGGCGAGGCCCAAGTTTGGTCCATCCATCTTTATGTCTTCTCCTCGGGCAGTTCCGGTCCGCGACTCGACCGACAGTTCGCGCACCAACCATGGATTTCAACTCGGTGTCGTCGGGGAACGAACCGATGCTCGTCCGCAATCAACTGAAGGACACGTTCCAGGTGGTCGTGATGGAACTCGATCACGCGGCCGCATCGTTGGCAGAGGAGGTGTTGATGCGGCTGATGTCCGTCCGCCGCCTCAAATCGTCTGAAACTCTCCCCAAAATCGTGTTCCCGGGCGAGCCCACTTTGTACAAGAATCCCAAGTGCCCGGTACACCGTCGCCGTCCCCACATGGTCCCCACGCTCTCGAAGACTCCGTTGGATCTCTTCGACGGATGGATGGCCGCTCGCCTCAAATAGGGCTCTGGCAACGGTGAGGCGAGGGCGAGTGACCGAAAGCCCTCGATCCCGCAGGTAGCGGGTGAATCGTGTGATGAGTTCCTCAGCCCGGTCAGTCGGCAGGTGGCTCCTCCTGAATGGGAGGGTACCAGAGGTCGAGCGACACCGGGTCGGGTGGGTCTTCATCGGAGCGGCGCGGGACCAGGGTTAAGAGCTCATCCAACGTTTCCAATGGGCCGCTGCCCACTTCGGCGCACTGGGCTTCAAAGGTACCGCGATCCCGACCCTTGATCGTATGGGCATACCGCCCAGTGTAGATCCTCCGACGGTTGCCCTCCACCCGAGACACGATGGCAGTCCCAAACTCATACAGGTCTCGGCGCAGCGGCCGAAAGGTCCAAATCCCATCAATTTCTGCTACTGGAATCGTCTCGGCGAGAGTCGCCGCGAGTCGTGCCCAGGCCGGACCCGCACCGGGGGCGTCAGGAATTGTCAGGTTGGGTTGCATTGTTCCACATAGTGTCGGAGGACGTACATGAAGTCTTGGGCATTGGTGACAATACCTATGGCTTGGTGGGTACCGCGATCCTTGAGTTTGGTCACGACAAATTCTGTCTGGTCGACACAGATGGTGAGCATCGGTTCGAGGTCTCCTCGATGCCGGTGGAAAGCAGGGAGCATGTTGCCAACGGCAATACCATGAAGTGCAGAAGCCACGAAAAGCGCACCCGTGGCCCGCACCACGTGGGTGCGCATAGCGTCTTGTGCCTCGAGCACATCGGTGATGACACCGGGCAGCGGCCCGTCATCTCGAATGGAGCCTGCCAACACAAAGGGGATCTTTCGTCTGACCAGCGTAGCCATGATCCCATCCCGCACGACCCCTGTGGCCACCGCCTCTTCGATGGACCCGATGCCCCGGATGGTGTTGATCGCACGCATATGAAACCCATGCCCACCATGGGCCGCGAGGCCACCGTGCTGCATCCCCAACGTTGTGCCAAACAAGGCAGTCTCGATATCGTGGACTGCAACGGCGTTGCCGGTTAAGACGGCTTGGACGAATCCCTGCTCCACAAACCATACGAAATCGGCCCGTGCTCGCGCATGGACCAGGGCCGGCCCTGGAACCCAAACGAGATACCCATCGTGGTCACGTTCCCATCGAAGGCGTTCCGCAAGGCCTTGGTAGTCGACTGGCCGTTCCCGACTCACCTCGCTCCCCATAAACTGGAACTCGTCCAGCGGGGGTGCACCGAGGCTCCGCGCCGGGCGTTCGACGTAAACACCCTCAGACCCATCTTCAGTCGAACCCAAGGCAACCGGCGTGCCTGCCCGCACCCGCCGCGGCTCCAGCACCTCGGCGGTCGCTCCTGAGACGACGAGTGCTCCATCCATTCTTGGATGAGTTGGTGACAACCAGTCCCCGTTGACCTTGAGATAAGTCGGAAGATTGGTGGTGGCGAAGAACCCTTCGGGGAGCACGCCATCCCGGGGGGCCGGAGCGAGGGTGGCATCGGGAGCGTTACGAAGCGCTGGCACCCCGAAATCGGGTAACGCAGAGGTCTCGGAAGTCATAATCTGCCCGCAAAGTAGACGGCGAGCTGGACCGGTTCAAGCGACGAGCCAAGCTCCGCGAGGGAACTCGGCTTCTCAGCGAGGAGGATGAGGGTCGGCCTCCCTTCGTTTCTTCAATAAGCAGGCCATATTGGGAGATGCGCTTCTTTCCTTTCCTGCTTCTACTCTCTTTCCTCCCATCTGTGGGACTCGCCGCCCAAGGCGATTCAACGCGGGTGGACTCGGTGTCCGCTTCACGTCTCCCTGAGGTCGTTGTGACCATCCCCCGGCATCGCACGGTGAGCTCAAACGTGCCAGGAGCGGTTACGGTGCTCGATCGCGCGGAGATGACCCGGGGTCGGCGAACCATCGGGCTCGATGAGGCCCTCTCGGGTGTCGCCGGTCTTCTCGTCTCGAATCGGGAAAACTTTTCGCTTGATCAGCGGCTGTCGATCCGAGGCTTCGGGAGTCGTGCCAACTTTGGGATGCGTGGTGTGCGACTCCTGGTAGACGGTGTCCCCCAAACCTTACCGGATGGACAGAGTCAACTCACCAATCTCGACCTAGCCGCGATCGATCGCGTCGAGATACTTCATGGGGCATCGAGTGCGCTCTATGGCAACGCTGCCGGAGGCGTTGTTCAGTTCACCTCACGGACCCCAACCGTGGAAGGCACAACGAGCCTTCTCCGGTTCCAGGCCGGAAGTCACGGCATGACGAGGGCGCATAGTTGGACCGGGGTGAAACGGGGAAATACGACAGCCTCGCTCGCCATGTCCCGGACAGATCTCGACGGATTCCGAGACCACAGCGCGGCGAGGTTCGTGCAGGGAGCCGGCAGAGTCGACCAGCGAGTGGGATTGTGGTCGTTTGGATTCCGTGCGGCCGTTGCCGATGCCCCTAAGGCCCAGAACCCTGGTGCCTTGACCGAGATCGAGGCGAACCAAACACCAACCATGGCCGCGCCCAACAATGTCGCTCGAGGGGCAGACAAGGACGTCACCCAAACCCAACTCTCGTTTCACGCCCAACGCGACTGGATTGGTGGGCTCACCGCGGAAGCTGTCGTCTTCGGGATATGGCGGGATCTGGACAATCCGCTCGCGACCCCCCCGCCAGCCGCCGGATCGCCCACGGAGGGAACCTTCAATCAGATCGATCGGTGGGTCGTGGGATCGCGGCTCGAAGTCACCCTGCCGCTCGCCCATCGACGCGGACGGATCACCGCCGGGGCTGACTGGCAGCGTATGCGGGATAGGCGAACGAACCTGCGGTCGATCCAGGGACGACCGACCGCAGAGTTTCTGGTCAACCAGCGGGAAGTCGTCACCGAATTTGGACCGTTTGTCGAGGCCGCCTGGGTCTTTGGATCAGTCGGTTTGCAGGGCGGTGTCCGATACGATCGATTGGCATTCACCGTGGATGACCGCCTCCGAACCGGCGACGCGAATCGCAGTGGCCGACGGGTAATGTCCAATCTCAGCGGGTCGATCGGCACCACCCTCCACCTGGGCCGGTCCCTGTCGACATACCTCTCGCTGGGAACAGCGTTCGAGTCGCCGACCTCCACCGAGTTAGTCAGTCAGCCCGATGGGACAATCGGCCTGAACGCTAACCTCGGACCACAGCGCTCAACCAGTATGGAGTGGGGGCTTCGGGGGGCCTTGAATGGGGCATCGTTTCGCTTCGCCGCGTATCGCACGCTGGTCCATGACGCCATCGTGCAGGCGCGGGAACAAGATGGACGAGCCGTGTTCCAAAATGCGGGACAGACCCGACATCAAGGGATGGAAGTTGATGTCCGGGTGCCCCTTGGCGATAACGCCAATCTCCGTGGCGCCTATACCCTCTCCGATCTCACCTTTCGACAATACCGGGTCCCAAACAGGGCCTCGGTCGACACCTTGGATGGGAATCGGTTGCCGGGAGTTCCGATACATCGTCTCCGGCTGGGATTGCAAACCCGTGGGCATGGTTTCACCCTGGATGTTGACCACACGATCTCCAGCAGTGTCCTCGCCAACGACGCGAACACCCTCCGGGCATCAAGCTGGGGCGCAGGGGTGACCGACCTTCGGATTACCTGGATCACACAGCGATCGCGTGCACTCGGGTCGCCCTTTGTTGGCATCGAGAACCTCTTCGATCGCCGTTACATTGGTTCGGTCACCGTCAACGGTTTTGGGGGGCGGGTCTTTGAGCCTGCGGCCGGACGAGAACTTTACATCGGCTTCTCCTTTTCGTTAGGGTGGCCGAGCCCAGCGCTTCCCTAGAGCAACGAGACCGGATCGCGATCGAGATGGATCCGGATGGATCCAGAGGCGGCAAGACGTGGGGCTAGATAGCGTACCAAGCGCCCGAGGTCGCGCCGGGTCCCTTTCACCAGGGCGTGCCAGCGCCAACGCGATTTGATTCGTGCGACAGGACAAGGTGCCGGACCAAGCACCTGCAAGGCCAGCCCGTGGTGTTGGATAAGGGCTTCGACCCATTCAGCAAGCTCGGCCGCCTCCCGCCCCACACGTAGCTCCTCATCTCCCGAAACCAGCAGGTTGACGATCTCCGTATGAGGTGGATACGGTGGCGATTGTCGCGCAGTCAGCTCCTCAGTGAGGAACCCATCGGTATCGTGCGTGGCGGCCGCACGGATCGCCGGATGATCGGGTCGCCTCGTCTGCACCACGACGCGCCCGCCCGCCGGACCGCGACCGGCCCGTCCACTCACCTGTGCAAGCAATTGAAAGGTGCGTTCGGCGGCCCGAAAGTCGGGGAGGTGAAGTGCGGTATCGGCATCGACCACACCGACGACAGTGACGCCGGGAAAGTCGATCCCTTTGGCGATCATCTGAGTACCGAGGAGGATATCAATCTCGCGTCGCTCCACCGCGCTGAGGATGCGATGGTGACTCCACTTCGGGCCTGTCGTATCGAGATCCATTCGGGCGATGCGGGCGGCTGGAAACCGTTCCGCGACCGCCCGTTCCAACTGCTGGGTCCCGATACCACGGGCCTGCTGCACCGGGTGTCCGCACGCCGCGCATTGGGTTGGAACGGGAACGCGGTGGTCACAGTAGTGGCATCGGAGCTGTTCGGGAGCCCGATGCACCGTGAGCGCAATACTGCAGGAGGGACAGGTCGGAACATCTCCACAGGAAGAACACTGGAGATAGGCTGAGAAACCGCGGCGGTTGAGGAGGAGGAGTGCCTGTTCCTTTCGATCGAGTGTGTGAGCCACCGCCGCCTCCATGACCTCGGACCAGGGGACCGCACCTGTCCCTCGTACTTGGGGAGCGGTCCGGAGATCGACTACTTCAACCGGGGGCAACGGCCGATGACCGACACGATCGGGAAGCGTGACTCGGTGAAGGCGGGTGGCCGGCGCAGACCACAGTTCCAGGGAGGGAGTCGCACTCCCGTAGATGACACGGGCCCCCTCAGTTCGCGCCCGCACGACCGCTACATCCCGGGCGTGGTATCGGGGTGTCTCGCCGTTCTTATAACTGGCTTCGTGCTCTTCATCGATCACGATGACACCGAGACGTTGCACCGGGGCAAAGATGGCGGACCGCGCCCCAACGACCACGCGGCGTTCCCCTGATCGGATCGCACGCCACGCGTCCAGCCGCTCGCCATCGGAAAGACCGCTGTGTACGACGGCAACCGCATCGCCGAACATGCCGCGAACCCGGCCAACCGTTTGGGGGGTAAGGCTGATCTCAGGCACCAAAAGAATCGCCCCCTCGCCCTGGGCCAATGCCGCCTCAATCACTTTGAGGTAAACCACCGTCTTGCCGCTGCCCGTCACCCCATAGAGGAGCGCCCGCTCACCGGGGCCATACCCCTGCAACTGCTCCACCGCCTCTGCTTGTCGTGGCGACAACCTGTCGGGTGGCGCAACGCCAGGATCTGTGGCAAAAGGGTCCCGGTGCAACGGGACTCTCCCAATGCGTACCAATCCAGCCTTGACGAGCGAGCGCACCACCCCTTCCCGGGCGCTCACCTCTTCCAGGAGATGTCGCACCGGAACTGTCCCCCCCATCTGCTCCAATGTCTCATAGGCCAGACGCTGCTTGGGAGCGTTGCGGAATCGTTCGGCCCGTTCAACCAGGGTCAGCATTTCGCCGGTAATCTCGACGACCCGCTGCAGCGCCTTCGCGGGCTGTCGCTTCGCCGGTTCGCATCGGAGCGACACCAAGCCGATCATGGTGAGTCGGGCCAAGACATCCCAGAGTGGACGCCGGAGGGCGTGGGTCAGGCTTGGAAGCGGGGCTTCGCCACCTCGTCGTGCCAGGGTACCGATCAGCTCACCGGCGAGCCCGCCCACCTCAGGCCGATCCCCGTTCCTGAGTGTCACCATGACACGTGAAGAGCCCCAGAGATCTCTCGGGAGCATGACGCGGAGGGCCAGCCCGAGTGGAGCACCGTAGTAGGATGCCATCCAGCGGGCGGTCTCAAGCAACGGTTCGGGGATGGCCGGGGTGGAGTCCGGCGCCGCAAGGAGGTCTCGGATGGTAATCCCTACGGGAGGGTCGGCCTCCCGATCCACCACCACTCCGACCACCTCGCGCCGGCGGACCGGCACGACAACCCGATCCCCGAGCCGGGCCCGATGTTCAAGCGCAGTCGGTACCCGATAGGTATAGGAGGCGTGGAGGGGGAGCGGAAGGGCAACCTCAACGAATCTCGCCTTCCCTTCAGCCGTCGCATGGTTGGGCTTCGACTCACCGTGGGTGGACACCAAGACCTGGTCCCTCGGGGAGCCGGATTTGCCCGGCTTTGATCGTGGCCCCGACAAACGGATCGTTGGCGAGCAGGGCGGCGCCGTCGAGATCGACGAAATCGACGAGAGGCGTGAGGTGCGCGGCGGCCGTGATGCCGATCGAAGATTCGATCATGCACCCGATCATGACCTGGAGGTGGTGCGCACGGGCAACCGAGATCATGCGCCGGGCTTCCCGGAGACTCCCACACTTGGCCAACTTGATATTGATGCCATCGGCCCGTCCCGCAAGTTGCGGAATATCGCGGGTCGTCATGCACGACTCATCCACCAGCACCGGAATAGGCGAGTTGGCGGTGACATCGGACAGACCTTCAAGGTCATCCGGGTGCAGCGGCTGCTCCAACACCGTGACACCAAATTCTGCTAGCACTGGCAGCATCTGGAGCGCAGCCTTTCGCGACCAACCGCAGTTGGCATCTACCCGTATTTCGCGATCGGTCTCCTGGCGAATGGTCGAGAGGATCTCGTGGTCCCGATCGGTCCCTACCTTCACTTTGAGAATTGGGTAAGCAGACGCTTCCTGAACCTTGAGACGGATCCGGTCGACCGTGTCGATCCCAATCGTAAAGGTCGAGAGTGGGGCCTCCATTGGAGCGAGACCCCAGAGTTTCCAGAGGGGAACCCCAAGTCGTTTCCCGACGAGGTCATGGAGAGCGGCGGAAAGCGCCGCTCGCGCCGAGGCGTTTCCGTCGAGGGTCTCGACCAACACCCGCTCTGCATGCTCAAGATCAAAGGGGTCGTCTGGTAGGGCGGTGGCGTACGTCGTGAGCGCCGCCAGCACCGTCTCAGGTGTCTCTCCGTAATACGCTTGAGGGGCGGCTTCCCCCCATCCTTCTACACCATCGGAGTCCTGGAGGGTGACCTGAACCGTTCGAATCTGATCGTGGCCCCCCCGCGCGATGACGAACGGATGGCGGGTCTGGAGCGTCATCACTTCGGCGCGGAGTTGAAGTTGTCCCACGACGTCCTCGGGTAGAGGTGGTGCTGGGGTTTGGAGAGAAGTATATCACCCCGAATCTATCAGGCTGACTTCAATGCATGGAGATGAGCTGCGACCCCCACGGCGAGCCGGGAAGGATTGTAGCCTCCCTCCAGCACACTTGCGATACCCACCCCGGGCCATCGGTTGCAGAGTCGGCCCGTGATATCCGCCAAATCTTCCGGTTCAAGGGTGAACCCGCCAAGCGGGTCTCCCTGGAGACAGTCAAATCCCGCCGAGATTACGAGCGCGTCGGGGACAAAATCGCGGGTCGCGTCGCCAATCGCCTGCCAAAGCCTTGACCGATACACCTCCCGGCCAAGTCCAGGGGCAAGGGGTACATTGAAGATGTTGCCGACCCCTCTCTCCCTAGCCCTCCCGGTCCCAGGATACGCTGGCCATTGATGCATCGAGACGTATCGAATCGTTGCATCCTCCTGGACCAAGGCTTGGGTTCCGTTGCCGTGATGAACATCCCAATCGACGATGAGGACATGGCGCTTCCCGGCCGATTGAATCCTGCGCGCCACGACTACGGCATTCGCGATGAAACAGAATCCCATCGGTCTCCGGGCGAGGGCATGATGTCCCGGCGGTCGGATCGCGGACAGCGCTCGCCCGCCAACCGCGGCCACATCGGCGGCGGCGACTGCCGCCCCGGCCCCACCGAGGAGCGCCTTCCAGCTTCCGGGCGAAGCATACGTGTCGGCATCAAAGGTTGTACGCCCCCGGCCGGATGTTTGGGCAAGCATTTCCAGATACGGGGCGGGGTGGACGCTGGTCAGAGTCGAGAGGTCAGCGGGGGGTGCTTCTTCGAGTTCCCACCCGGTAGAGGAGAGGTGGTCCTGAACCTGTCTGAGCCGAGCCGGTGCCTCCGGATGGTGTCGACCGGGATCGTGGCCAAGACACCACCGGTGGGTAAACACCCGTACCACATGATCATTGGCCAGAGATGACGTCTCGCATCGCGCGGGCGTGGTTGGCAAGCTCTGTGCGGTCTTCTGCGATGCCCCGATGCAGACGACGCTGCCGCCTCCACGCCAGCATCACCGCTCCGGTCGCGACCCCAAAGGCGCCGGCCACGACCAAAAGCAAGCGGTTCGCGAGGACGAGCCCCGCGACTAAGAATAGCACCCCGTCAAGGGCCAGAAAGGCGAGTGCGACTATGGTAAGGAGACGATAGGGAGGTGGTGTCACCGGAGTGGTGTCCGCCGTCGGCGGAGGATGATCAAAGCAGCGTTCGGTACAACACCTACCTCCGCGAGCGTCGCCTGGTCGGCACACAAGGCCCCAAGGTATTTCACGACGTAGTCCTTCGGGTGCCCACGGGAATGGGCGGCTTGCAACGCCTGCTCCTTGACCGTCTCCATCGTGGTCGACATCGGCATGGTGCTCGCGATTTCGTCCCACGACTCATACACCGTCACGCGAATCGGAACACCGGTCGCACTCATGGGGCCACCGTACCAGACGACACAGTACTCAGAAACCGGCGAATCGCCTGTTCAAAGAGCAGGGTTGAGATGCGAATAACCCTCGAATCCGATGAACCGCCGGGGAGGATCGCCAACGCGATCTCTTCTCCTCCCTGGCCCCGCAGCACCAGGTGGTTCGGACCCTCGTGTTCTGGAAAGGCCGCATTGTGGGGAACCCGCTCGGCAAAGAACGATTTTGCCCGGGCCAGCACTTCAGGGGCGGATAACGTGGTCGTGGCCGTGAGAACCATCAAGACTCCTGCGGGAGACTGAGAACGCCTATTCCTATTGGATGGGCCGAAATATAGGTGCGGAACCCGCCGGACGAGAAGTCAATACCATGGCCATTCCCCGAAGTCGTCGGGATCAACGCGAGTTTGGTTCCTGGCCCTGGCGTCGGAGATCAGATTGTCGGTCCGCTTGAATATCGACCCAACTGTGCTTGAACCCACACTTTCGTGCAACCTCTTGCAGTGTCGCTTTTCAGAACAGCGCATGATGCATGGGAGTCTACCCCCAACCATTCTCACCCTTTAACCTGCCTTTTGGGCCTAACCTAGCCGGGAGTATTCGGTTAAGAGAGTGGTACCGATTGTGGAATATCCTTTGCTCCATTCCGGGGAACGCTTGGAAAAAGGGGCACGAAGGATGACCAGTTCGTTTGACTCAGTCGAGCCAATAAAGCAAGATTTTGCACGGCGAGGGTTCACCTTGGTCGAAATGCTGGTCGTAGTGGCCATCATCGGTATCCTCGCCGCTATCGCCCTGCCGAACCTCAACGTATTCAGGCCACAGGTGGAGAGCGCGATGCTTTCGCTGGGCTCCGGTCTTCAGGCTGCCCAGCGAGAAGCGGTCGCTCGGCAGCACGATGTCCTCGCCATCTTCGACCCGGCGATCCCTCAGGTCCAACTCGTATTCGATGCCAACAATAATGGCGTTTTCGACGGGACCGAGCGAGGACGCGTGATTCCCCTTGAGGGTGCGGTTGTGTTCGGTCGTGCGACCGCTACGGCCCGAGCCTTTGGGGCCACACCGATCAACTTTCCAGCCGGGGCGACCGGACAGCCAACCCTGATCTTCCACCGAAACGGCAGCGCAAATATCGCCGGCGGCTTCTACCTCACCTCTGTCCCGGCTCAAGGGGGGGACACGAGACGACAATCGGATACGCGGGCTGTGGAAATCGTCCGCGCCACCGGACGGGTGGAATGGTGGCGATACCTGGACAACAACTGGACTCGGGGTTTCTGATGCGGAAGGATAGAGCAGGATTCACACTCATCGAGGTGGCCATCGCCACCGCGATGTTGGGCATTGTGGTATTGGCCCTCATGTCGACCTCGGCGCGCATGATTCGAAGCGTCACCGATGATCGGGCCCGCACTCTCGCAACAGCATCGGCCGATGCTCGGCTCGCACTGGTTCGTCAATGGCCACAATACGCCACGATCGACTCGGTGTACGCCGGCTCCGAG
>JAJCZW010000138.1 GCA_029262155.1 Gemmatimonadota bacterium | reverse complement strand
GATGGCGGAGGCGGCGCTTTCGTTCGTTGGTCTCGGTGCGCAACCGCCTACGCCGAGTTGGGGGGCGATGGTTTCCGACGGACGCGATCTTCTGCGGGTGGCCCCTTGGGTTTCGATGGCACCCGGGCTCGCGCTTGGGGTTGCGGTCATGGGATTCAATCTGGTGGGTGACGGACTGCGCGAAGCCCTCGACCCCAAGAGGAATCGATGACGATTGACGTGCTCGCGCTCCGGCGGGACGAGTTTCCGTGGTCCGACCATCAGATCTATCTCAACACCGCTGGCACAGGGCCACTGCCTGGTCGAGCCGTGGCCGCGATGGAACGATTTACCCGGGCTCGGTCGGTTCCGTTCGACTTGGTCGACGCGCAACTCTTCGACGTCTTGACTGAGGCCCGGATGGCGGCGGCCAACCTTATCGGGGCGTCGCCGGCGGAAATCGCTCTGACAACCAATACGAGCTACGGCATCAATCTCGCCGCCGGAATGCTTCCGCTCGAAGCAGGAGATGTTGTGCTCGCCAGCGCCGGAGAGTTCCCGGCGAATGTGTTTCCCTGGAAGCATCTCTCGCGGCGAGGAATCGCACTCCGACTTCTCCCCGTTACGGCGGAAGGATGGCCCGACGAAGAGACGATAGTCGCTCAACTCAACGACCCACGCGTCAAGGTGCTGGCCGTCTCCTTGGTCCAGTTTCATACCGGATATCGGGTCGACCTGGAGCGGCTGTCCCAGGCCTGCCTACGGACCGGGACGTACCTGATCGTCGATGCGATTCAGGCACTGGGTGCCGTGCCGTTCGACGTGCGGAAGACGCCAGTTGATGTCCTGGCATGCGGAGCGCAAAAGTGGCTGCTGGGACCCTGGGGTGCTGGGTTTGCCTATGTTCGGGCGGATCTGATTCCGCACCTGGTACCGTCCTATGTCGGTTGGTTGAGCTTTGATGGGACATCCGATTTTTCTCAAATCACTGAGTACACCGGAGCGTTGTACGAGGATGCGCGTCGCTATGAGTTGGTCACGCTCCCGTTTCAGGATCTGCTGGGGATGACGACCTCGCTCGGCCTGCTTCACGACATTGGCATCGAGGCGATCTTTCGGCATGTCGTGCAACTGCATGAACCGATCGTTGCCTGGGCCGCACGACGTGGGTGCCGGATGGCTTCACCTACCGGTCAGTCGGGTTCAGGGATGGTGTGTGTGGAACCGATAGATGGTGCGTTGGCGATGCCGCGTCTCCAAGCGAATGGCGTCGTCGCCAGCTACCGAGAGGGCGCCCTCCGATTGAGTCCCCACTGTTACACGACGATGGATGAGATGGAGCGGGTAGTGACGATTCTGGACGCGGTCTGACGGCTAGGTCAGGCGGAGAGCTGCCCACCGTTTCTTTCCTTTTCGCAGCAACAGGTAGTGTCCTCCTCGGATATCCTTTTCCTGAACGACTCGATCCACGGAGTCAAGTGGGATGCCGTTGAGCGAAAACCCCCGACCGTCGATTCCGCGGCGGGCTTCCCCCTTGGATGTCGCGAGGCCAGCTGCAATGAGCGTTTCGGCGATCGGTTGACCGAGCGTCTCACGACGAGGGATCGGGGTACAGGGAACCTCATCGGCAATAATATCCAGCGTCGCTTGCGTGAGGTCGCCGATGGTTTGTCCACCGAACAACGCACTACTGGCCGCTTCGATCGATGGGACGACCTCCGATCGATGGACCATCGCGGTCACCGCTCTGGCAAGGCACCGTTGGGCCGATCGAGCTCCCGGTGAAGTGCGATGGGTTGTGACGACTTCGGCGATTTCATCGAGGGCGAGGAAGGTGAAGAATCGGAGGTACCGTTCGACGTCCGCATCTTCGGTGTTGAGCCAGAACTGGTAAAACTGATATGGACTCGTGCGCGTAGGGTCGAGCCAGATATTCCCAGCCTCCGTCTTCCCAAACTTGCTTCCTGAGGAGGTGGTCAGCAGGGGGAATACGAGCCCGTGGGCGGTCCCTTTCGTTCGACGACCGATCAACTCTATCCCCGCCGTGATATTACCCCACTGATCACTCCCGCCCATCTGGAGGGCACACTCCGCGGTGGTGTAGAGATGATAGAAGTCGTAGGCCTGGACCAGCATGTAGCTGAACTCCGTAAAGGAGATCCCGGCCTCGAGGCGGCTTCGGACCGACTCCTTCTGGAGCATGTAGCCGATGGTGAAATGCTTTCCGGTGTCCCGCAAAAACTCCATGAGCGAGATCGGTCGGAGCCAGTCGGCGTTATTCATCACCGACGCGGCCCGGTCGCCGGTAAAGTCCAAGAAGCGTTCGAGCTGGGCCTGGAGAGCGGCGCTGTTGGTGTCGATCTCATCGACGTCCAAGACTGGCCGCTCGCTCCGTTTCCCGCTCGGGTCGCCCACCATGCCTGTGCCGCCCCCCACCAAGGCAATCGGTCGGCCACCCAAACGTTGGAGCCAGGCCAAGCCCATAACCGGGACGAGGCTACCCACGTGAAGCGAGCTCGCGGTGGGGTCAAATCCGACGTAGCCGGTGAGCGGTTGGGGGTGATCGCCCAGGTGTGGCGTCACGTCGTGGACGAATCCGCGTTCGGTCAGAGTGGTGAGAAGTGTGTTCATCGGTTGCCAATCGTAGTCATGCGGCCAAACCCATGGCAAGCGCCGACCCTCTTGGAATCCGTCCTGACCTCCCACTAGTTTGCCTGGATATGGTGCGTCGTGGTCATTCTTTCGTTGCGTGGGTTCGGAGCTCACGGACGCTCCGGCGTAGCGGCATTCTCACCGTGGCGCTCGGGGCCTTGGGGTTGGCGCTGCTCTTTGGCGCATGGCAGCGGGTGTGCTCTGGCGGTGCATGCCCCTCGATTGCGGGGCTTGCCGATTACGATCCGGAACAGGCCTCGAAGGTGTATGCGGCCGATGGGAGGTTGATCAAGGATCTGGGAGATGAACGCCGCACCGTGGTGTCGCTGGACCAGATGTCTCCTGCCGTCGCTGCTGCCTTCCTCTCGGTGGAAGACAAACGATTCTACCGGCACCATGGCATCGACTGGATTCGATTCGTCGGTTCGCTCCGGACGGTGGTGCAGGCAGCGGTCGGTATCGGTCGGGTGCAAGGGTTCAGCACGATCACCATGCAACTCGCCGGCAATCTCTTTCCCGACCAGATCGACCGCAATGATCGCCGGGGCTTCCCGGGGATCAGTCGCAAGCTGCGTGAAGCCAAGGTTGCCCTGGAGATCGAACGGAACTATTCCAAAGACAAGATCCTTGAGCTCTACCTCAATCAGATCGAATTGGGCAATCGGGCTTTTGGCGTCGAAGCGGCTTCCCAGCGGTACTTCGGGAAGTCGGTTCGTCAGGTCAATGTGGCCGAAGCGGCGATGCTGGCCGCCGTAGCTCGCGGGCCGACGCTGTACAACCCCCGACGCAATCCGCGGTTTGCCCTGCGACGGCGCAACCTCGTCATCAACTTGATGCGGAACGCACGACGGCTTTCTCCCGTCTCCGCCGAGGCGTGGAAGGCGTATCCGATTGCTCTCTCAACCCGGTCCGACTACAGCGGGGTGGGCGAGTACTTCGTCGAATATGTCCGCCAGCTACTGCGCCCTCGATTTGGCGCTGATTTGTATCGGGCCGGATTCAGGATCTATACGACCATAGACCTTGATATGCAGCAAGCTGCGGAACGGGCACTCGAAGCCCAGTTGGATGCGATCGAGGACGGTGCGTACGGCCGCTTTCCGCACAAAACCTATCGCGAGATTCTCGCCCAGGAGGATGGGGATGATCCCGCAGCCGACCGCAGTCCGTACCTCCAAGGATTGATGCTTTCGATGGAGGCCAAGACCGGGTACGTCCGCGCCATGGTGGGGGGAAGAGATTGGGAGGGTTCCAAGTTCAATCGGGTGACCCAAGCCTATCGACAGGCAGGATCCACATTTAAACCGTTCGTCTACTCGGCTGCGCTTCGGGCGGGATACCCCCTTTCTCAGATCATCGACGATGCGCCGGTCAGCCTGGAAATGCCCGAGGGGCAGGAGCCGTGGGAGCCACAGAACTTCGACAACACCTTTCGTGGCCCCATGACCATGCGTGAGGGATTGTTTAACTCGCGCAACATCATTGCGGTCAAGGTTGGGCTGGAAATCGGGTTGGACGCGGTTATCAATGAAGCCACCAGCTTTGGCATTACGACCCGTATTCCTCGTGTCCCCTCGATCTTCATCGGTGCTGCAACGCTGAGTCCCCTCGAATTGATCAGTGCGTATAGCGCCTTCAGCACGATGGGTGTCAGGACCGAACCGGTCGCGATTCTCCGCGTCGAGGACCGAGAGGGGAATATCGTGTGGCAGCCGGAATCCAGATCAGTTGCCGTGATGGATTCCATCCAGGCGTGGTTAATGGTCGACGCGCTTCGCGATGTCGTGCGTCGGGGGACGGCCGCCGTGCCGGTGACGGGGCAGGGGTTCACGATTCCGACCGGTGGCAAGACCGGGACGACCAATGACGGCTTTGACGTATGGTTTATCGGATTTACGCCGGACCTGGTGACTGGTGTGTGGATGGGGTTCGACGCGCCCCAAAAAATCATGGGCAATGCCCAAGGCGGTCGGCTTGCGGCACCGGCATGGACCGCGATGATGCGAGAGGTCTATGAGCGACGGGTCAAGCCAAAGCCGTGGACCATCCCGGAAGGTGTTGTGACGGAAGTAATCGACCAATCCACCGGTGAGATTGCCACACCGTTCTGTCCCCTTCCTTTCGTTCGCGAGGAATTTTTTCTGCCGGGGACCGAACCGCGGGTTCACTGTCGGGTGCATTCACCGTTCGGGTTCGGCACGAGCGGACAGGCAACGGGACACTAACCCGATGGTGCAGGCCGTTCGCTTGACGGCCACGTGGGTGCTTCCCATTGATGCACCTCCGATTCGAGATGGCGCGGTTTTGGTTGCGAGCGACGGACGAATCGCGGCAGTTGGGACAGCCGCCGACGTTCCGAATCCCCTCACAACACTCAGCCATGAGTTTCCTCACGGGATCTTGGCGCCTGGGTTCATCAACACACATACCCATCTGGAATTGACCGGCCTCGAAGGAACGGTCCCGGATCGTTCCTTCCCCGATTGGATTCGCACCCTTCGCCAACGCAAAGCGACACGCGACCCGACGGCGTTTCGGGATGCTGCCAGAGAAGGACTCCGTCGATCGTTCGCGTCTGGGGTTACGACGATCGCGGATACAGGCGATAGCGGCGCCACAGTTGACGTACTCGGGGAACTGGGTGGAGCGGGCATCTACTATCAGGAGGTCTTCGGTCCCCATCCCGACCAAGCCCAGGAGAGCCTAGCTGACTTGGTTCAGACGATGAAGGGTCTGGACCGAAGGGGTTCATCTCCTCGTATACGCCTCGGGGTGTCACCCCACGCCCCGTACTCGGTGAGCGGCCCGCTCTACCAAGCTGTCGGTCAGTATGCCCGGGAACTGGGCTGGCCAATTGCCGTGCATCTGGCCGAATCGCAGGCGGAAACCGATCTGGTAACTCGCGGAAAGGGACACTTTGCTGACGCGTGGGCGGCCCGTGGGATCCCACCGCTTGCTGACGTGTCGCATGGGGGTGGTGATCGGAGCACCCGGTCCCCTGTCGCCTGGGTTGACCATCACGGTG
Source organism: Gemmatimonadota bacterium (assembly GCA_029262155.1). Classification (GTDB taxonomy): domain Bacteria; phylum Gemmatimonadota; class Gemmatimonadetes; order Gemmatimonadales; family GWC2-71-9; genus OFTM291. The sequence continues at coordinate 19,599 of JAJCZW010000138.1, read as the reverse complement.
TGTTGGGATCAACCACGCTCTGCATTCATGCCATTGCCATTGATGCCGCCGACATCGCGCTGTTGGCACGCACGGACGCGTCCGTCGCTCACTGCCCTCGGTCCAACCTGTATCATCACGATCACACCGCGCCCCTGACTTCACTGCAAGCTGCTGGCGTGCGGGTTGGGATCGGGACAGATTCGGAGGCGAGCGTGAGCCCAGCCGATATCCGGATGGACGCACGGTTGGCTGCCTCGACCGCAGGACTTGCGGCAGAAGACGCCGTCAGGATGTTGACGATGGATGGCGCGCACGCACTCGACGATTCCACCGTTGGGAACCTCGCCCCGGGGCAGTGGGGGGATGTAGTCGTGGTCTCCGGCGGGGAGTGCTCCGATCCCTATGCCGGTCTCTTACGCAAGGAGTCTCGGGTGCTGGCGACCTGGATCGGGGGCCGTGCCGTCTATCCCATCCCTTGATTGCAGGAGGTGGGAGGCGTTAGCATCCGTGGGGCGATCAATCGCAGTTCGGTTGCCACCGTCCGGGATTTTCCACGAGGTGTCTGTGCGCTGTCTGGCTCTCAATGCGTCCTTTGAACCGCTTACGATGGTGCCGCTCCGTCGCGCACTCCGTTTGGTCATTGATGGCAAGGCTGAAATCGTCGAGGCCGATGGAAACGGGCTGGTCCGAAGCGCGCACCTGCGCTTTCCTCGGCCGGCGATCATTCGGTTGGTCCGCTTTGTTCATGTTCCCAGGAAGTTCCGCCGCCAGGTGACGAACACATTTCTCTTTGCCCGAGATCAGTACCGTTGCCAGTATTGTCACCGGCCCCAGAGTGGGCTCCGCTCGCGCGAATGTTTCACTCGTGACCACGTGATTCCCATTTCCCGTGGCGGAGGCAATGCGTGGACCAACGTGGTCACGGCATGCAGTACCTGCAACACCCGTAAAGGGAACCGCCTGCCAGAGGAATGTGGCATGTTCCCGGCCCTCCCGCCTACCGAACCCCATTTTGTGCATCTGGCTTGGGCGGTCCGCCGCCTGACGACGATTCAGAAGAAGTACATCCACATGTTTTACGGAGAGGGTGCCCTTCGGGCGTTCGGTGGGTCGAACTAGTCGGGCTGCTCAAGAGGCCCACCGACAACGAGCCCGGCTCAGGATCCGATTCGCCATCGGGAATGGGGTGAAGAGAACGGAGCGGCGATGAAACTGGTGTGTCAGCGGGGCGGAATCACGGTGACGTTGAATGTTTCCGTCCGGTCCTCAAGCTGAATCGACCGGAGGCCTGAGAGGTTCAAGAAAGATCGTCGGATCCGGCGACCAATGGAGGAACTCCCCGCGCCAGTGGGAGGTCCTTGGTCTCCCTGCAGCAGTCGTTCGTAGTCGGAAAGCTCAGAGTCGGAGAGTGGAGTAATCGTTAGGGTGACGGTGAAGTAGAAGTTGCCGGTTTGCCGCGGCAGGAGAAGCACCTGAATGCCGGCTTGGAGCAAGGTGTCAAGATCCGCCACGGTTGCGGCCCGGCGCTCCTCCGTAACCCGCCCACGATTGATGATGGTGAGGGAATACTGCTCAAAGAGTGGTTCATATCGGAGCAGCGCTTCCCACTGAAACGCCCGATCGAGCGCGTCGTTCAGGGCCCGAGAGCGCCACAGCTCCAGCCGAAAGCGCAGCCGAACGGGGATCTGATCGTTGAGGACCTCAAGCCATCGCGAATCGCCGGTCAAATGTGATGTTCGGACGCGTGGTGTTGGCGGGCCCCCTTCGGTCTGACTCGGGGTCAGGAAGAGCCCGACTTGGAGCCTTCCCTGAGCCTGGGCGCCGCCGGTCAGCGTGGCTCCAAGGATCCCGATGAGGAGAACGGTGCGCCGCATTAGAACCGACGCTCCAGGCGCACCGTAAATCGTACCGGGTCGCTATTGCTGACGGATTTCGCGAGGTAGAGTCCGAGTGACCCGGTATCGATTCCCACCCCGACATCCTTCCGCCACTCCCCGAATCGGGGTATCCGATTATTCGGTACCCGGCCGGGTCCTTCGCCGGTGAGCCACCCGTGACCGGCATTCCCGAAGATGACAATATCGGCCTCATCCAACGAAAGAAGACGGTCCAATCCGTAGAACGTCTGGCCGGCCAACAGATGGGTGAGGCCGATGTGGATGCGGGTGCGCACCTCGATCTGGGTTGCGAGATAGCGGTCGCACAACGCCGGTTGCGCCGCATTGACGAAGGTGGCAGGTGCGCACGTGATGGCTCGGAAGCCGGAGCCAGGTAGCAAGTCGGGTCCGCCGAGCGACACCCGTCGCTGTAAGGGGAGCGGATCGCCCGCCAACCACCCTCCGCCCACCACACGAAGGTTCACTCGTGAGCTGGGGCTAAACTGGGAATACCGGCGGACGTCAAAACCAATGCGGGTAAACCGATAATCCCGGAAGGTCGGGATTGGCCGCCGCACCTCGGAGGGCAGGGCAACCGGCGAGGCGTCGTCACTCGACGATCGTTCGATTTCCCCTTGGATGAGCCAGCCCGTGGTAGGGGCCTGCTTATTGTTGCGGGTATCCACGTCCGCTCGAAAGCGAAACGTCGAGTAGTGGCCGTCATCAATGAGGGGGTTGGGACGCCAAGGTTCGTTGTTTCGAAAGAGTCGAGCAGGATCCGCTACCCGGACCGAGCGCTCCTGGTCCCGTCTCCATCCGGCCTCCAAATGCAAATGGGAACTGGGATCCAGCCAACCATAGATTTCTCCACCGCGGGTTTCGAAGTAATCGCGATAGTCCCGTGAGAGCAGGAAGGCCGACCATCCCGACTCGCCGCTCGAAAGCGGTTGCTGCTCAACCGATTCAATGACGCTATAGAGTTGACCGCCGAGCCCCCCGGCGATGGTCCCCGAAAAGATCCACTCCGACCGAAGGGTGTATCCAAATTCGTCGCGCACCCCTGTTTGATCTCCCGCAGTTCGGAAGATGACCTGCGCGTCGAGTTTTCCTTCGGTGCCTCCGAGTGTCGGTAACGTAAACGTCGGTCCGACGATGATGGGGAGTCCTTCAATCCGGTTGTAGGTGCGCCCCGTCTCCAGCGAAAGGGTGGTACGGATACGCCCGGCCTGGAAGCTGGTTCGGGCGGACGCAATCTCGGCGAGGGATTGGGGTGGAGGACGAAATGCGAGGAGGCCAACAGGTGAACGAAACACCGGGGCAGATTCACGGTAGACCCGTCGGCGACCGGTGTGACGCCCGCCCGGGAGAATCGTAAAACGTCCTCCGACCACCAAGACATCACCCGTGATGACCCCGCCCGCCGGGATGACCAGATCGCCGTTGATGACCGTCACGGGCCCTTCCACCGTACCCGCCACACGAAGGATGCCACGATAGAGCGCGAGATGCGCACGCGCTTGGCTGCCGGTCGGAAGGATGAAGTTCCCGGCGAGTCGGGTGGTGGCCGAGTCGTTATAGATATCGATCAGTTCTTGGACGACCTCGATCGGTGGCCCGGTGGGGACCGCTTCCACGACGGGGGCATCGGGATCGATGACGATCACACTGTCCTGCGCGGACACCCCCCGGGGGGCCAGCGACAGAACGCCGATGACGAACAGCCCGAAGCCAATCTGCCTCATGACATCCCGAGCCGCTTCATGCGGCGATAAAGATTCGCTCGATCGGTCTGGAGGGATCGCGCGGCCTCAGCGACGTTCCCATTTGTTCGACTTAACGCTCCGGCGATCAAGGATCGCTCATAATCGTCAAGGGTGTTCGAAAGCGAACGACCTGGGCTTCCGGTGGGGGCGCCGCCCCGCCCCATCACATCGTCCTGCGAAGGGATTTCGGCGAGGCGGGGAAGAACCTGGCGAACGAGTTCGGTGTCGACCTCGGTTCCCCCCAGGATCGTGAGCCGTTCGACGACGTTTGCCAACTCGCGGATATTCCCCGGCCAGTCATAAGCAGTCATCAAGGCGAGTGCCGGCGAGGTGAAGGAGGGAGCATGCCCCGGTCGAAGGAGTATTGCGAGGTGGGCCACGAGATCGGGGAGGTCACCCAACCGCTCCCGGAGTGGTGCCAACTCGATCGGGAAGACGTTGAGTCGGAAGTACAGGTCTTCTCGAAAGGTGCCTTCGGCCACCGCCTCCTCAAGCTGCTGGTTGGTCGCTGCTAAGAGCCGGACGTTGAGCTTGATCATTCGCTCACCACCGACGCGCAGGAGCTCACCCGTCTCCAAGACCCGGAGGAGTTTGGCCTGCGCTTCAAGATGGAGATCGCCAATCTCATCGAGAAACAACGTGCCCCCATCCGCGATCTCAAACCGACCGAGTCGGCGATCGACGGCCCCCGTAAAGGCTCCGCGTTCGTGACCGAACATCTCTGACTCCACCAGGTCCCGTGGAATCGCTGCACAGTTGACGCTGACAAAGGGCTTCGATGCCCGCCGGCTGGCCCGATGGATCGCACGCGCGACCAACTCTTTCCCTGTCCCCGACTCACCGAGGATCAGAACTCGCGCATCGGTGGGACCGACTTGGGCGATCATCTCGCGTATCGACTCCATGGCGGGGCTGGTGCCGACCATCGTTTCCTGAACCGAAAGCTGAGACCGCAGCGCCCGGTTTTCGGCCCGCGTGCGGGTGAGTTCCAGCGCACTCCGGAGGGTCACCAACACGGCCTCAGGCGTGAGTGGCTTCTCCAGAAATTGAAATGCCCCGAACTTTATCGCGCGCACCGCGTCGGTCAGCTGGGCCTTCCCACTCATCATGATGACCGGAAGGTGGGGTTCCCGTTCACGGATCTTTTCCAAGGTCTCAATGCCGTCAGGACCAGGCGGCATGATCAAGTCGAGAAGCAGTGCATCGGCATTCACGTCATCAAGGGTGAGGAGGGCGGCGTTACCGTTGGATGCCTCGGCAACATCAAACCCTTCCGCACGGAGGAGCGCCCCGAGCATCCGACGGATATTTGCTTCATCATCCACAATCAGGATACGACTCATCGCGCGTGTACTCGTGTGAGGTGGTGAAAAAAGCCAGAACGGATACCTGGGGGACGCCGCCTTGCTCTAGCGGTGCACGTCGGAGATCGGAGCACCGCCGGGCTGCTGACCGGCCCTTCTCCCGATTTGGACGATATCAATGATAATCTGGACCCGAAAGGTATGGGTGCCAGTCGAAGGTTGGCATTCAGGGGGAGCGACACTAGCCCTCCTCAGGAGGACCAGCGTCTCCCGGCGAAGGGAATCGATACTCCCCGGTACGGTGCGTGTCGATCAGCGGTGGTGCGGGCGATTGCCCGATGCCCTGACTCGAATAGGTGGGGCGGGAGGGGTGTCGTGCCTTCGTCCCCCGAAAACAGACTCGAAACGTTGCGCCTCCTCCCGGCGTGTCATGAATCGAAATGATGCCGTTATGCAGATCAATGGACTGTTTGACTATGGCCAAGCCCAATCCGGTTCCATCGGTCTTGTCGGTGTAATAGGGGACGAAAATGCGATCTCGCTTCTGTTCCGGGATTCCCGCCCCATGATCGGCAATCGCTACGACCACTTGGTCGTCCTCGAGTCCAACTGATATTTCGAGTAGTCCCTTGGATCCGCTCGCCTCGACGGCGTTCAGGATGAGGTTGGCAAAGGCTCGCCGCAATGCATCGTAGTGGCCGACAATCAACGGGGTGTTGGGCGCGACCTGGAGTCGGGCTGTCATCGCCGGTGGGACCGTTGCCCGCAAGAGTTCGGCGAACAGTTCACCAACATCAACCTCTGCCGACGGACCTTCCGGGAGTTTGCCGAGGTTGGAGAAATCTTTGGCGAGCTGCTCCAATCGGGCGGTTTCGGCGCTCAAGACTTCGATCGGTTCTCGCTGGTCGGCTGTGGCCGTCGCCTCAAGCTGTCGAATGGCAAACCGGACCGGTGTCAGCGGGTTCTTCATCTCATGAGCCACGCGTCGGGCGACTTCGCGAAACGCGCGCAGTCGTTCGGCCTCCAGCTCGGCCCGGCGGGCCTGCAGAAGTTCCGCTGCCATCTCCCGGAGGGCGTTCCGGAGCGAGGAAAACTCCGGGGCTCCCCCATGGTCGGATTCTCTCGGAAGGGGTGTTTGCCGACGGATGAGATTGGTCCACCCGACCAACTCGTCAATGGGACTGCTCAGCTGTTTGGAAAGGCTCAAAGTAAGAAGCCACGCGAAGTACAAGAACAACCCTCCGCCCAGCAGGGCGGCTGCGGTATAGGCCGGAGAGAGTCTACGGCTGATCTCCACCGCAAAACCAGTACGTCCCATCGATCGATTCAAGCTGTCAGCATGCGTTCTGAGCGCCCGCCGCTCAATCGCGCTTAGTCCCGTCGTGTCGATGACCTGCAACAGTTCACGGCCGGTTTTGGCGACTGGCGCCAGCGCCGCACTAACCGCTCGCGGCGTATTGTTGCGTCGGAGCGACACCGCAAGGGCGACGATTCCCAGCGACGTTGGCAGCACGCCGAGGAGGATCAGGGCCAGAAGAATACGATTCCTAAAGGAGATTGCGCGCATTCCTCTCCAATCTAATCCCTGAAGGGCCAGTTGACTTGGCGGCAGTTCCTGGGTAGCAGTATTCTACGGTTGATCCAGCCAAATGTTGCGTGATTGCTACAGAACAATGCGTCCAGCGCTGAACTCATGCGGAATACGTTGAACTCCGATCATGTTGCCTACCGCAAGCGAGCAGGTTCACTCCAGGTAGATATAGGTGACCGACACACGACACTCTTTGATCCACAACGACTTAACGGTGGTTTCGATAACTGTATTTGGGCAGGTTTGCTGATGAGTCTCGTTACGCTCCGGGCTGTGGCATTCATCCTGCACCACCCTACGCCGAATCCTGAGTCGGAACAGTGGCGTCTTTGATTTGGCGTCTTTGATTTCTTTTTTCTCTCGAGGAACACCTATGAAGGCTCCCGCCCGCGGGCGCGACCGCCTGTTTTCGTTCGTCATCCTGGGAGCGCTCGCGCTACTCCCGCCGTCTCTTTCCGCGCAGAGTCTCACGGCGGGATCGCTTCGTGGGCAGGTGGAAGGGGATGATGGGTTGGTACTCTCAGACGCCTCGGTCACCTTGGAGGCGTCATCGGGCGGAACCGTCTTGTTACTCGAGACTGACTTTGGTGGTGCCTTCGCGGTACCCCTCCTGAGTCCGGGAAGCTATCAGATCCTGGTTGAGCAGGTTGGCTATCAACCGGTTCGACGTCTTGGTGTCATCATAACCGCTGGTCAACGAACCTCCGTGCGAATCGTCTTGGAGCGTCGGCCTCCACCAATCACATCGGTAAAAGAAATCAGTGGTGAGGTGGCACAGACCGGTATCGGCCATCCCAGGACGGTGGCAGACGTCGAGTTGCATTCCCTTGACCAGTGGCGTGCCGCCTCGGACGGGACTCGTGGGACGACCAGTTTTGTAGGATCATTTGATGACCGGGTCGGCTTGGGAATCGCCTCCCTCGGTTTGCCCGGACGCCATAGTCGGTTGTTGGTGGATGGCATGCCGGAGGTGTTGTTGCGCCATCCCGCGCTCGCGGGAGAACCGCTCTCGTCGGAAGCCTTCCCACGTGCGGCCTCAACTCAACTGAATATTCTGAGCGCCGGGTTGGACAATGAATGGCGTGGTACTCCCGGTAGCGTCCTCTCACTGATGAGTCGTCGGGGTTCGAACCGCGTCGAATTCGAACCCTATGCCTCTGCCAGTACTTCGTCGGCCGGATTCCCCACTGAACTCAATCCGGGGGACAGCTCGGCCACCTCCTTTCAGGTAGGGGCAGTGGTAGCGGGGGCTATCGTTCCCGATACCGCACACTTCCTGCTTCAGGGCCAGTATCAGTCGATCGAACTGCCCTCGGCCCAGCCGTGGACTCGCGAGACCGACAGCTTCGGTGGCGCCACAGTGGGTTTACGGAATACCATTCGCGGGATCGCCAGTGATTCCTTTGCCACTGCAGTTGACGGAGCGGTCGCTCCGGTACTCCGCACGTGGAAGGGTGGGAATGGACTAGCCCGAGTCGATTGGAAACTGTCACCCACCCAAACCCTGATGGCACGCATCGCCGTTGCCGACTGGGAAGAGAAGGCTCCACGGCTCGGTAGTGAGAGTTCAAATAACGCTGGCGCTGGTCTCGACGGTACAGATATCTCTGGCGGCTTTACGCTGACATCCACCGGCGCATCCACATCCAATGAGTTTCGCACCGGGTTTAGTTCGGCGCGGCGCACCTGGACTGGGGCTGGCCTGCCCGCGACGATCATCACTGGCAGCGGAGTTGCCTTCGGGGATCCTGGTGTGTTGCCTGGCAGGTTCGAGGAACGGGCCGTTGATATCTCCGATGCTGTGCAGATCAGAGCCGGTGACCACCAGATCAAGTTCGGCGGGAGCGCCCGACTCACCCGGTATGAACAAGACTATCGGTTCGGGAGTTCGGGGATCTTCCACTTTGGGAATCTCGACCAATTTGGCGGTGGGCTGGGGGCGTTCTATCAGGCTTCAGGGCCCGGTGCCCCAGTCTCCTTTAACAGCACTGAAGTAGGGCTTTTTCTTCAGGACCTCTGGCAGGCAACTCCTGAGATCCAACTGCTGTACGGTCTCCGGTACGAGACCCAGATTCTTCCCACCGGCGAACTGGCGGGAAACACCGCCTGGGAGACGGCCAGCGGCATCGTGACCAACGGGGTTCCGAAAGACCGCAAGGGCGTTTCTCCCCACGGCGCTATAGTCTGGGATGTGCAGAACCGGGGAGAGTGGATTCTCCGAGCCGGAGGGGGTCTCGATCAAGGTCGACTCGACCCATCCACCTTTGCTGAGGCGATGGCCTACGATGGTACCGTCACCATTCGTCGTGGGCTCGGTGCCCTTGGCAGTTGGCCAACCGCTCCATCCACTACCCTTGCGCCATCGGTTGGGCCAGCACTCACCTTCTTCCAGGATAGCGCCTACCGGGCTCCTCGGACGCTGAAGGGTGAGGTGACGATTACACGGGTTGTGCCGGGAGGATTGTCCGTATCACTCGCCGGTCGCTTTGCGCACACCGACTATCTCCTCCGTCGGGAGGACCTAAATAGACAACCGACACCATTGGCGGCGACCTCCAACGGCCGGCCGGTCTACGGCTCGCTGGTACAGCAGGGCTCGCTCATCCAAGCGGCAACTCAGAGTAACCGACGCTTCGATGCGTTTGATATGGTGTACGGGCTCACCCCAACGGGGGCGTCCGACTATTACGAGTTTACGGCATCGCTTGAGCGTCGCATGCGGCAGGGTGTCACCCTCCTCGCGAGTTACACCTATAGCAAGACCGAGGACAACCTTGTGGGGTACCTCTCTGGCGATCCCGCCGACCGGCTGTCCCCATTCCCTGATGGGTTGAACGGTCGCGATTGGACCGATGGACGATCCGACTTCGACGTCCCCCATCGCGCGTCTGCCACGCTCCGCTTTGAGTCCACGGGCAAGAATCCAGTGATCTTGTCGGCCCGTGGACGAGTGCAGTCCGGGCTTCCGTTTACTCCGGGTTTCCAGCCTGGCGTCGACGTGAACGGCGATGGCTCGGGTGGGAACGACCCAATCTTCATCGATCAGAGCGTGACCGGCCTCCGTACCTTACTCGCAGCCAACAGCTGTGAATTGGGTTCCGGTTTTGCCGCGCGCAACAGCTGTCGTGGGGAAACCCAATACGGTGTCGATCTCTCGCTGGCAGTGGGTCTTCCAATCTCGACCGCTGGTCGTCACGTCTTCCTGACGGTCGATGCGTTCAATGTGACCGCTTCGCAAGCCGGACCAATCGATCGGGCAGCGGTCATGATCGATCCGACCGGATCCTTGCCACCGGCGGGGAGTGGAACGATCGCACTTCCCCTTATTGCTAACCCTCGTTTCGGGACCATACTGAGCCGCCGGGATGATCCCCGGTTGCTTCGGGTTGGTCTGAGGATCAACTAATGCGTATCCCGACAATGCGACACGTCGTCGCCTGGCTCGCTGTGCTGTCGGCCTGCTCCAACGCTGGCGATGACATCACATTCGGCCCGCTGCCTACGGGGCAGGTGAACGTCCTCGTCTTCCTCGATCGCGATGGATCAGCCACTGCCACGGCGCTGGACACCGTCTTTACGTCGGCGCGGGTGGCGCTGCTGGCCCCCCAGAGCGACGACACGATTCGCGTCAAGCTCTCCGACGCCCAAGGCGTGGCGGTGTTCGATACCGTCCCCATCGGGCAGTACCGAGTGGTGATCGATACGCGCAGTATCGGTGATTCCTTGATCGTCGCGGCGATCGATAGCGCCAGTGTCCGACTGAACGCCGGCGATCCTCCGTTTGGGGTCGTCGCGCGATTGGCCTTCCCCGAAGTATCCCTCCGTGCTGCGCGCACCCTGGCACTCGGCAAACGCGTCTTTGTCCGCGGGATCATCCTTGCAGGGGTCCAATCGTTCAGCGATACCACAGCCCACCTGGCCGACACCTCCGGTACGCTCCGCCTCACTGAGGTCTCCCTCGCTGCGGGGCTCACCGGCAATAGCCCTGGGGATAGCGTGGTGGTGCTTGGGCGGGTTGGTGTCCGGAGTGGGCAGCCCGTACTCACGATGTCGCGGCTGATCCGGATTGCGTCACGACCGGCACCGATTCCGTTCGCGGTCAGTACCGCCAACGCTGCATCCGCGAATGGCGGGGCGCTCGATGCGGCGCTGATCCAGATCACCAGTGCGCTGATCTCGGATACGGCGACGGTCGCCCCAAACTTCCGGGTTACGGTTAGCGATGGGACCGGGAACCTCACCGTGCTCCTCGACGCCAACATTCTCTTCTTGCGAACCGCGTTTGCCCCGGGACGCTCGATGAACACCCGAGGGGTTCTGGTGCCGGATGGACTCGGTCAGTGGATGCTCAAACCGCGGGTGGGAAATGACGTCATCTTGAACTAGGTGCCTGACCTACTACTCAGTGATGAAGCGGGGCGTTACCGGATTTCGGTAGGGCCTCGCTTCAGCGTATGGATGCCGAGTCTCCATCCGAGAGCAAGTCCAAGGACCAACGACACCCAAGTAGAGGGTGCGAGGGTCGCGACACTCCACGCGGAGGTTATGCCCTGCGTGATGACGACGAATCCAAAGAGAAACCCGAGCGCAATCGCACCGCCCGATCGACCCCAGCCCCGACCGCAGAAATACCCCAGGATCAGTGCCAGGGAGAGGAGCCAGAGCGCGTTGCCAGCTCCATACCAACGATGATCAGGTTGCACCAAGGGAAACAGTTGGAGCCAACCGGCCGCCAGGGTGAGACGGATCGTTGTAGTGCGTTCGTCCTGACCGACCACCACGCGACCCATGAGCGCACCTGGGAGCCGGGTGCCGGTGACCTCGTAGGGGCGACCAGAATCGGACCCGAGCGCGTCGGGAATCCTGAGTCGCGGGTGCCGAAACCCAAGGTCGGTCCCAACGGTTCGAAACGAGATCACCAGATCGGCCCGACGCTGACCGAGTAACGCGATCTGTTCCTCGCGGTGGTCATAGATGCTCACGATCGGTGCCACGCGATGGGTACTGTTGCCGGTCGTTCCGAACGCGACAAGCCGGATTGGTTTTCCGTCGAGTGCTCGTATTCTCTCGGGCGTGTCAGTGAGACGATGACCGGGGAGCGGTCGGTCTCCGAGGGCGGCACTGTCGACCGTCCCCATGAATTGGTCGTAGGCGCCGAGCGCGGGACGCCATTGGCCATACCAGACCGTGTTGGGGAGGGACGGTTGGAGCAACCACCCGGTCAGTCCCAAGATGAGAACGACGATGCCGAACCAGAGGGTCGTGAAGCGCCTGGCACTAATGGCAGTCGGGAAGAAAACATTCTGCCATCGGTCGAGCAGCATCCATCCCAGTGGGCCACCGAGCGTGTTGGAGACGATATCGCCGAGGCTGGCAAACCGCCCTGGCAGAAATCCGAACTGCAGACCTTCGATCATGAGTGTGTAGATAAACGAAACGAGCATGACACTCGATCGGCTACCACCTGCCCAACGCCAGGCCATGCCCAAGGGCAGGAACAGGGCGATGTTCAGAAGAAAATCGATCCCACCGAGGTCGCCGCAGAAGAGACAGAATCCCCAGGTGTGGGGTGGAAGGTCGGAATCAGGATGGGCGTGAAGGGTCAAGGCCCCGATCAGCAACACCGCCAGGATGACCCACCATGACCGTCTGCCCGAGGGGCCCGACCACCGCTGTGGGGAACTGGGGCACATAGCTTGCTCTTTAGTGAAGGGACACTGGCGAGGAGAAACATAAGTCCATGCCGCATACACTAGATTCAAGCATGGTCTCCACACCACTACATGACCCTTCAGGTGAGGGGCGGTCCCCACGGCCGACTTCGCACTTCTTTTCGGTCGATGTAGAGGAGCACTTTCAGGTCAGTGTCTTCGAGGGGGTCGCACCCCGAGAGAGATGGGGATCCTACCCCTCTCGCGTCGAACAGAATACGGACCGTCTCCTCGCGCTTCTCTCGGCGGCGGGTGCCCGGGGCACATTCTTCACCCTCGGGTGGGTCGCCGAACGACACCCAGGCTTGATACGCCGCATCGTCGAGCAAGGTCACGAAGTGGCCGCCCATGGGTGGTGGCATCGCCGGGTGACGACTCAGACCGAGACGGAGTTCCGCGAGGACGTACGATCGACCAAGGCCCTCCTCGAAGACCAGACCGGCACCCCCATTCGAGGGTTTCGGGCTCCCAGCTTCTCTATTATCCCTGGAGGTGAGTGGGCGTTAGATGTGCTCCTGGAGGAAGGCTACACCTACGACTCCAGCCTCTTCCCCGTTCACCGCACCGGGTACGGGTACCCCAGCGGAGGGACCGGGCCGTACCAGATTCACCGACCGAGCGGCGTCCTCTGGGAACTTCCGCCGGCAACCACCACGATGGCTGGCCTGCGCATTCCGGCAGCCGGTGGAGGGTACCTCCGGCAGTTCCCGCTTCGAGTTATCCAACGCGCCTTCCGCGAGCGCTCCGCTCGGGGAGAGCCTGGAATGTTTTACATCCATCCCTGGGAAATCGACCCCGATCAACCCCGCATGCCGGTGGGATGGGTGAGTCGGGTCCGCCACTATCGCGGGCTGGGCAAGACCTATAGTCGGCTGGAGCGGCTCGTTGATGAGTTTTCCTTCACTTCGGTTGCGGCCTGGCTGGAGTCATTGTGACCTTGACCATCGGTCGGTTCACCGGGGAAGCAGAGGATTGGAACCGCGTCGTGAGTCGGTCGGCTGGGGGGACGGTCTGTCACCGATACGAGTGGCGGAGCCTAATGGGGGATGTCTTCGGTCACGAAGCGATCTTCCTCGGCGCCACTGAATCGGATCGAGGCCTGGTTGGCGTACTTCCGTTAGTGCGCGTTCGGAGCCGGCTCTTTGGACATTACCTCGTCTCAATGCCTTTCTTGAATGCTGGGGGACCGTTGGGAACCCCTGAGGCATGTACTGCACTTGCCGACGAAGCCGAGCGGATGGCCTTGGCCGATGGCGTCGACCTCTTGGAGATGCGGAGCCTGGTCGAACAACCGCTGTCGTTGGAGGTGTCGCATCGAAAGCTGACGGTGATTCTTGAGCTACCCGCGGACCCGGATGAACTATTTGCGAGTTTCCCGGCAAAGCTCCGCAGCCAGATCCGACGGCCAGCGAAGGCGGGAATCGAAACCCGCTTCGGTCCGGACCAGGTGCGTCCCTTCTATCGTGTTTTCGCACGGCATATGCGCGATCTTGGCACACCCGTGCTTCCACTCACGTTCTTCGAGGCCATCCAAAACCGGTTTCCCAGCGCAGCTTGGTTTTGCTGTTCCTATCATGACGGAACACCTGTCGCCGGGGGCGCAGGTTTCCATCACGGCACTCGTTCGGAGATCACCTGGGCATCGTCACTGAATTCGTATAGTCGCATGGCGCCGAATATGGGGCTGTATTGGGCCGCGATGACGCAGGCGATCGATGTTGGCGCCACGCAATTTGACTTCGGGCGGTGTACCTCCGGGAGTGGGACCCACCGTTTCAAGCGGCAGTGGGGTGGTGCGGATGTCCCGCTCTGGTGGTATCAAGATCGTGTCTCCGGAGAGAAAACACAGACCCCGGCTCCCGATCAAGGGGCCTACGCACTTGGTCCGAAGCTCTGGCGTCATCTGCCACTTGGCATCGCCAATCGATTGGGACCTCACATCGTCAAGTACATCCCCTGACCGTGCGACACCAACTGCCGGTCTACTCGCCGCTGCCGTTCGCGGCAATCGTCCAGGGGGTGCGGAGCGGGTTCTCCCCCCGTGGAGCGCGGGAACGGCTCCGGCACCGCATCCAAGAACTGTATCAGCCGCTTGAGTGCATCCTGACCGACTCTGGCACAGGTGCCCTGACGCTTGGGATGCTTGCAGCACTGGAGACGCATGCGTCGAGTGCACCAGTGATCGCGTTGCCGGCCTATGGATGCTTTGACCTTGCGACCGCACTGATCGGGGCCGGTGCTCGGGGGACCTTCTATGACCTCGAGCGGGCGACGCTCGGTCCCGACTGGCTCTCGCTTGAAGCAGCCTTGGTGGATCGTGTCGATGCGGTGGTGGTGGTTCACCAGTATGGACTTCCAGTTGATATTGGGCGGGTGCGCGAACTGCTCCGGGCCTCCGCGAATCCCCGGGCACTACTCGTCGAGGATGCAGCACAAGGAATGGGTGGGCGCATTGGGGCCGTGCCATTGGGTGCCCTCGGCGACCTCGGCGTGTTGAGTTTTGGGAGGGGGAAGGGAAGGACAGGTGGGCAAGGCGGAGCCTTACTTGCGATGACAGCGGATGGGGTGGACGCCGTATCCCGGATACAGGATCGGCTGCAGCCGGCCCAGAGCGGATTCGGCGGATTGGTATCCCTCGTGGGACAGTGGCTTCTGGCCCGCCCGTCAATCTACGGCGTACCAGCTCGCGTTCCTGCGCTTGGGTTGGGGGAGACTCCGTTTCATTCGCCCCATTCGATTCACGACCTGTCCCACGTTGCGGCAGGGGTCCTCGACGTGACGTGGGGGGTCTCGAAACAAGAGGCGGATCGTCGCCACCAGGTCGTCGCTCGTTGGGGCGAACTGCTTGCAGGACAAGATCGGGTTGCCTGTCCTACGGTGCTGCGCGATGCCCAAGCGGGCTGGCTACGGTTTCCCGTTATTGCATCGGATGATGTGGCCGAGGGCAGCCTCCGCTCGGTAAAAGCAAAGAGGGCAGGTGTTATGCCGGGGTACCCGCAAGCACTCCTGGAGTTGCCCGGAGTCGACCAGATGAGCGTCACATCGGGGCCGCCGATCGGTGAAGCACAGAGCTTCTCCCATCGCCTCTTTACGTTGCCAACCCACTCCCTTGTTCGGGAAGAAGATTACCGGGCTACCCTCGAGGTGCTCGCATGATGCCGTGGACCTGGCTTCTTCTCCTCGGCTTAGGATCACCCCCCCCTCAGGGGCCAGTTTCCAATATGCCCACGGTAGGTGAGTGTGATCGCTGGCAACCAGCATGGATCTGGTGCGACGACTTCGAGATCGACAGGTTGGGGGCCTACTTCGAATACCAGAGCGCCGATGGAGCGTTTGGCCGTGAGGAGGGCCGTGGACTGGATGGCTCCACAGGCCTCACAGTGCGATTCAAGAAGGGGCAGGTGAGCGCAGGGGCGATTCACTTGGCGTTCGGGAAGGTGCCACAGGAGTATTTTCGACCGGTTGATGACGGGGCGACAGCGTACCGTGAACTCTGGTGGCGGGTCTGGGTGCACTACGATCCGGTTTGGGTGGGTGGGGGTGGGGTGAAGATAGGGAGACTGTTCAGCTTTGCCTCCCCAGCTACCTGGGGCCAGGCAATGATCGCGCATCTATGGAGCGGAGGCCCCGGGAACCAGCATCTGGTATTGGATCCGGCTAGCGGAGTCGATCGGGCGGGACGATTGGTCACTGATCGATACAACGATTTCGACCATCTCCGGTGGTTGGGGTCGGTGCGGACCAGTCCGATCTTCGGGTCTCAGGTGGCGGGTCGGTGGCTCTGCCTCGAATCCCATATTCGGTTAAACGATTTGGGGCACGCCAACGGGGTGTACGAGGTGACAGTCGATGGTCGAGAACGGGTGGGACGTCGAGATCTCGACTGGGTGGGATCGTTTCGGGGGTACGGACTGAACGCACTTTACCTTGAGAACTATTGGAATGGTGGGTCGCCTGCCGACCAGGAGCGCACCTTCGACAACCTGGTTGTGAGCCGGGTGCCTATTGGGTGTGGTGTGGGAGGATGAGGCTGGCTGATTGAGTCACCCGCGATCTGCGATGTCACCGGGCCACTGCATGAGTCGGTAGGCTTCCCCCGCTTTCCTCCACCATTATCCCTGTGAGAGACTCTTTTTCCCCCCATGTACCAGTTTGTACCTCCTAAGTTGTTGCAGGGCTTCCATATAGCCAACAGATAGATCATCCGCGGCCGCAGTATTTCGGTTCGTCTCTTTGATAGTCAGATGTATTATTTCGGTACGTGTACGCCGTAAACGCAATTTGTTGCGTAAGTATAAGATACTGTAAAACATGATGTTGCAGTCCATAGTTCAAGTAGTTGATCTTCAAGTGTACTAATATTGTCCGTTTAGACTAGCGTGATCCTTGCAAAAGTGACCGCCTGCCCAAGGGCGGATGGGTATTGGGGACTGGTTGGGTGGAATGAACGGTACGTGCAAGGACTTTCGCTGAATGATCCGTCGCTTTTCCCGCCGGGCGAGGTCCTTTCCGGCTATTCCCCGCGTGTTCTTTGTCACTGCGTTGTTGACGGCGTGCTCTGCCTCGGAACAACGCGACTTCCTCGGTCCCAATCCCAGCCTTCCCGCCATCCTGTCGGCCATTTCAGTGACGCCGCAGACGGCGACGATCTTCCCGGCTGACTCGGTCAAACTGAGTACCGCGGTCATGACGACCCGGGGGAGCACCACCACAGCCCAGGTTGATTTTCTAGCCGCTCCCGGCCGGGTTAGCCCAAATGGGTACTTCCATCCTGCCGGGGCCGGTGTCTATCGCGTGATTGCGCGCCTCCGGGACGCACCAGCTATCGCCGATACCAGCACGATTACCGTTGTTTCCGCCGTCTTGACCGGGCTTGTCGTTTCGCCCAAAACGGTGACACTCGATGTCGGTGAGTTTATCGCCTTCCAGGTAAGTGCCACTCGGAGCGACGGCTCTACCGGATTACCGCCATTGGTGTTCAGTGCGACCGGTGGCACGGTGACCACCACCGGGCAGTTCTTGGCCGGGCCGTTCCCCGGGACCTACCGCCTCATCGCGCGAGATCGCGACGGGGCGACCGCCGATACCGCGGCCATCATCATCCGGACGCCAGTGGCCACCGCTATCAGGATCACGCCTGCGACGGCGGTGCTCGATACCGGGGCGACGTTGTTGTTCCGTGCAATCGCGTCGTGGTCGGCTGGTGCCGATCACGAAACGCAGCCGGTGTGGAGCCTAGCGAGTGGAGCTGGTACGATCAGCCCCGCTGGACTCTTTCAGGCCGGTGTGACGCCAGGACCGGTCCAGGTGGTCGCCTCCCTCGCGGCGGAGGGGTTGGCAGACACTGTGACAGCCCAAGTCAACGCCCCTCTGGCGGCCATCACCGCCGTACAACTCTCACCCGATGCTGTGACCCTTGCCGCCGGTGCCCCGGTAACCTTCTCGGTCTCCGCCACCTACAGTGATGGTCAAACCGGAATCCCTTCGGTCTTCTGGTCGGCGACCGGCGGGACGATTCTGCCGGGCGGGACCTACACCGCTCCGGTGCAGGCGGGGACCTACCAGGTCATTGCGACCGCCAACAATGGAATGGCCGATACCAGTACCGTCACGGTACAAACCGCCGTTCTAACCGGGCTTCAAGTGTCGCCCGCTTCCGAGTCGGTCGCGCCCGGTGAACAGCTGCAATACCAGGTGAGCGCCACCTGGTCCGACGGGGCCTCCCGCCCGATCGCCCCGATCTGGGAGACGAACGGTGGCACGATCAGTTCCAGCGGAGCGTTCATCGCCGGTTCCATTCCTGGAACCTTTGAGATAACGGCGACCGTCACGGGATCGACCGTCGCTGGCCGAGCCTTGGTCACGGTTGAGCCTCCGCCGTCGAGCGGGCCGACCATTGTGACCCTGCTGGTCACTCCGGTGTCGACGGTGGTGGCACCGGGAGAGGCTCGTCTCTTCAATGTGGCGGCAACGTGGTCGGACGGGACGGTTACGGTACCGAGCGTGCAGTGGAGTGCCACCGGTGGCGTCATCACTACGAGCGGACAGTATGTGGCAGGGTCGGTCCCGGGCACCTATCAGGTAACCGCTCAGTCGGCCGGAAAGACCGGAACCGCCACGGTGACGGTGGTGGCGGTCACCGGGTTTAGTCTCACCCCGGAATCGGTGACGCTCCAACCTGGTGGCAAGCAACAGTTTAGCGCGAACGCCATCTGGTCTGATGGCATCAGCCGGCCGGTTACCGTAAGTTACCAGGCCACAGGGGGTTCGGTCTTGGCAAACGGATTCTTCACCGCGGGACAACTCGCCGGCACCTTTGCCGTGGTGGCGGTGTGTGGTTGTGGTCGTAGCGATACCGCCGCGGTGGCGATTACGGCCGCCCCGTCCGGCGGGCCGACACTGACCTCTCTGACAGTGCAGCCGCCGACCGTATCTATTCCCACTAGTGGGACCCAGCAGTTCACCGTTGAGGCGGTGTGGTCGAATGGACGCGATTCCATCCCGCAGTTGACCTGGAGTGTAGTGGGGATCGGGTCGGTGAATACCAGCGGACGGTATACCGCCTCTTCCAACGCCGGGTCGGCGTTGGTCATCGTACGCCATAGCACCGGAAGTAAGGCCGACACCGCTGTCGTGACGATCACCAGCGGGGGGACACCTCCTCCTCCTCCGCCGCCCCCCCCACCGCCGCCCCCGCCTCCGTCGTCAGGATCGTTCCACGAGCCGGCAGGGTTCTCCGCCATCGTTGGGCGACAATTCAACTCGCTGGGCAACGGCAGCAACGGGCGGGGCACCGGGTCGCTCCCGTACAAAACCGGTGGGTCCGAAGGCTGGGATGACGTGGAGAGCCGGTACCCCAACATCCAACTCACCTCGGATGGGTCGGCCCCACTGTCGGCATCCTCGATCGTACGGATGATGTATCCGGCACAGACCGTGGCGTCAGGGCAGACATACTCCCCCGGTGTCATTCAGACTCTTTCCTTTACTGGGAGTACCTACGGCCCAAGGAACTACAAGCAGCTCTACGTGCGCTTCGCCTTCCGGGTCTCGGCCAATTGGCAGGGGCATTCGACACTCACCAACAAGATTCTGTTTGTGAGGTCGGTCGATGGTCCCAATCGATTCGAACCGATTATCAGACTTCGTGGGGCGGGGTCCAACCCGCTCGAGTTGAATGTTGACCTCCAGGGATCACCCCAGGATCCTCGCGCGGATACTGGAGGGCTCCATCCGAACACCGGTGGAGCGGCTTCCGTGGGAGCGTCCAATGTAGCCCGCGGGGTATGGCATGTAGTTGAAGCTGTTCTGGTGATAGGGCCGGTAGGCGCCCACTCCGGCATTTTCCAGATGTGGCTCGACGGAACCCTA
>JAJCZW010000137.1 GCA_029262155.1 Gemmatimonadota bacterium | reverse complement strand
CAGGTCGACGTCCCTCCCCCTATCTGCGTCCCCACTGCTCAGATGTCCCTAGGCTCCATCCACTTGGGCGACACCCGGGATCAGGTCCTCGCCCGCCTGGGACAACCTGCTACCCGAACAACCGGTGTCGGTGAAGACGACGGCGGACAGTACACCGCCGAAACCCTCACCTACGGTGACCTGAGCGTGGTGATCGTTCGCGGCGTGGTCGACGTCGTCTCCAGCGCCACGCCGGAGGTGGGGACGCCGGGTGGTCTCCGCCCCGGTATCGTGCTCAGCGTGGCCGAACACATCCTGGGGATACCACTCATCGCCCCGGATACGGCGTCTACCCCGATCTCTGTCGGGCAATGTATGGGGGGGGGAGAGATGGAAGGTGACGAATACGGGATGACCCTGACGATCGGGGCCGCGTCAATCATTCGGTCGGTGGAACTCTGGACCAATCGGCCGTAACGCTCCACGCACAATTACTTCTGGTTCGCCGCCAAAGCCCTGAGGTCTCCAACCAGCCGGCGTAGCTCTGCCACCGAATCGGCGCCGAGCCCGAGTTGGAGTACCGGGCGGCCCGCGTCGAGCAGGGCCCGGGCATCGCCGACGGCCTGGGCCGACTTGAGCACCTGGAAACTCACGCTCGCCTCATCGGCCTCAGCCGTATCGGGAATCCCGATATCCTGAACCGGCTCCGAGGTAAGCTGCAGAAACCACCCGCGCCCCCCGTCGCCCTTGTGGAGCTGCCCGGTGGAATGCAGGAACCGGGGGCCGATACCGACCGTCGTCGGCACCCGAAATCTCACCCCCAGGACCGCTCGGAGCCTCTCCAACTCTTCCGCCATCGCCGACGTCGGATTGACGAACGCCTGGATCGCGATGTAGTCTCCCGGCGCGGTATCGGCCAGGAAAGAGAGGACCCTTTCCGCCCGCGCCTCCTCCCGGACGACATCGGGAAGTTCCCCATCTGCTTGGTAGGCTCTGAGAACCGTCCGGGCTCCGCGTTTCGCCGCTTCCACATCGGGTTGATCGAAGGGGTGGACACCGAGACAGTGGGCCGCGACGGCGGTGGCCAGCTCCCAGAGAAACATCTGCCCGCCGACCGCGTAGAGATCCTGGACCGTAAGTACCACCACCGGATGCCCCACCCGACTGAGGGCGTCCAGGGCGTCTAACCTGCTGTTGTCTCCCGCCAGGCGAATATCCAGAAAGAGTCGATCGGGTTCGTACCGGTCGGGGCCATGAAGTCCCTCACCCACCACCGGCAGGATGCCAGTGCTTCCCTTCCCGGTACTCTCCGCGACCAACTGCTCGACCCACATTCCGAGCGGGGCCAGTTCTTCGCTGAGCGACAGGGTGAGCTTGTTCACCCCGTCGGTGGCCAGCCGGCCGAGCAAGGCCCCCAACATTGCAGCTTCGCGATCGACCTGAGCGTGGGAGACGGCGTCGGCAATGGTCCCTGCCGCGTGGCGTGCCTCACCTAACAGGCGGGAGATATCGATGCCGATCAGTCCGGTCGGAACCAATCCGAAGTGAGTCAGCGCCGAGTAACGGCCACCGACGGTGGAGTCATTGAGGAAGATGGTGCGGAAGTGTAGCGTGCGTGCCAACTGGTGGAGGGCACTCCCTTCGTCGGTGATCGCGACGAAGTGCTTTCCTGCCTCGGCGGCTGGGTTGGATGCCAGCATCCGGCGATAGATGTATTTGAAGGCGGAGAGGGTTTCGACGGTGCTGCCCGATTTGGTCGCGACGAGTACTAGCGTCTTGGCCAGGGGAAGTGTGTCGGTCCGCTCCCGCACACAGTCGGGATCCGAACTGTCGATTACAGTCAGTCTGAGTCCGTCGGCTCGCCGGTGTTCTCGAAACATCCCGGCAAAGGCTTCCGCCGCCAGGCTCGACCCACCCATCCCGAGGAGCACGACATCCGTCATCCCTTCGCCAATCACCTCTTCGGTCAGGGCATCAATGCGGCCAAGCTCCTTCTGCATCACTTGGGGTGCAGTGAGCCAGCCCAGCCGGTTGGTGATCTCATCCGGTTGGGCCGACCAGACGGTGTGGTCGTGGGCCCAGATCCTCGAAAGCACCTGCCCATCTTCCAGCGCCTGCACAGTGTCGGTGACGAGATCCAAGGAACTCCCCAATGCATAAAGGGATGCATCCCCACCGTCTTCGGGTCGAAAGTCTTTCCCAATGAAGGGAAGTTGGTTCTTTGGATCAGACATTCATCGCTGTCCTCAAAGTCTCATCCTTGGGTTTAGTACTCATCGCTATGGAATACTAAGATAGATCAGTATCGGTCGACCCACCTTGGTCGATTGCGCAGCTGGGTGGTCGACTCGTATTGACCCGCCACGCTACGCCCTGTAGCGAGACGTTACAACCAACGGCAATATCTCCCACTCTAAACAATCTCCTAACTCTCATGACACCATGAGCTTACATGTGCTTGCGGAGCTGACCGGTATCGGCTTCATCCTTGCCCTTACGCTAGCTGTCGGATTCACCAGTCAGCGA